>NZ_JANLWO010000675.1:0-3287 GCF_031364565.1 Chamaesiphon sp. OTE_20_metabat_361 | reverse complement strand
TTTACTTGCAAATGTTTAGGAACTTAGAGGATAGTAGGTATTGGATAGTCAATGGCGATCGGAGCAACGAAAGTTAACACTCAATCTGTTCGCTATTTTTTAACAGAGAAAGTAAAATTCTCGATCGATCTATTTACCAATTTAAAACTCGCCTTTAACTTGTAACCCGACAATCGTATTTCCTTGCGCATCCTGACGAATTAGGGGAAATAGCAACAAGCCACGTTTTTGTCCCAATTCGATTTCGCCGACTAGATAACCCAATCCTGCACCGATGAGGACATCTGTAAAGCGGTGGCGATTGAGATCGAGACGGGAATAACCAATCAGGGCAGCACCACTGTACCAGAGGATGGCATAGTCTGGATGATAGTGGCTTTGGATGCGAGCTACGGCAAAGGCTGTCGTCGCATGACAACTAGGAAAACTATCGAGTTCGCGATCGTGATCGGGGCGGGGAGATCTAATCACTTCTTTAAGTCCGTAGCAGAGTGCCGCGCTGGTACCCAATGCGTCTACTACCCGCAAGCTATGCTGTCCGCCATCCGCGCCATCCGTCAGCAATGGTAGTAGCGAGCCGCCACCCAAAAATAGCACCGTACCAGCACCAGAGACAAATTCCGAAAACCCTTTGTTAGTTGTCTGCGCTCGAACGCTAGGAGTAAAACTCACAAGGCTACTGACAGTGCTACCGAGCGCAACTATCGTTACTACTAATCCCTGCTTCCAAGACATAAATACCCCCAGATAATGAAAGTTATTTGCACCGGGAAAGCATCGCCTCCACCAGCTACAAATCGATCGAGTCGTTGGCGTACTTGCTACTGAGATGCTTCCTCGATGACAGTTGCATAATACCGCCTTTTGTAACCAGATCGAATTTAGGCGATCGACCCCGTGTAAAATTTGATGCCGGAAAACTACTACAATAGTTTGTAGATTGTTTTAAGCTCGATCTTAATCATTGCTGATGACTAAATATTTACTATCTAAACTGGCTATCCTCAGCGTGTCACTCACAGCGATGCCATTGCTAGCTGTCGCAGCACCAGAGCCGACTCCAGCACCGACAGCACAGTCAAATACCTCACAGCCAACTATTGCCAGTCTGGATGCCACCCTGCAACAAAATCCCCAAGATCTAGACGCATATTTGCAGCGCGGGATCTTGTACGCTAGACTCCAACAAAATATACCCGCGATCGCCGATTATACTGAAGTGATTCGCCTCGATCGAAATCATGCTCTGGCATATAATAATCGTGCTGCTGCCAAGCTCAATATGAGAGATTATCGGGGTGCCGTGCTGGACTATAACGAAGTTCTCCGCATCCTTCCAGAGCAAGCTATTACCTACAACAATCGCGCGTACGCTCGTCATCAAGCTGGTGACTGCAAGGGGGCAATTGCCGATCTCCGCATTGCGATGGAGTTATTTAGAATCTACGGCGATAATGTTAATTACCAACGGTCTTTAGCCAATCTCAAACAGTTTCAAAGAGCCAAGAGGTAGTTAAGGCTTTAGGTTTTAGGCTTTAGGCTTTAGGGTTTGGTTTTGGGCTTTTGGCTTTAGGGGATGAGATGTTTGTCAATGCAAAAAATCATAATTCAGTCTCAAATGTAGATGGTGGGCACTGCCCACCCTACTTTCTTACTTGTTACTGCCCGCTACAATCTCCCATCTCCCATCTCCCATCTAACTATTAGTTTGCTCGTCCAACACCTTCTTCAATCCATCCCGCCGTACTAGTTCAAAGATTTCATCCAGAATATCTTTTGCGCCTTGACTGCGGAGGAGATTGGCGAGATCTTTCCCGATTTGTTCGGCATTGGTGGCTAGTCCCGTGATGGTATTGGTGACTAATCTTTGCCCATCGAGACTAGATACCATCCCTACTAACGTGAGATTGTCGCCATCGATGGTAGTATTAACGCCGATCGGGACTTGACAACCACCCTCTAATTCTCGCAAGAATGACCGCTCGGCATAACAACGATCGGCAGTCGGCTGATGTTGTAAGGTTTGGAGTAGGGCGAGTATTTCGGGATCTTCAGTGCGACATTCGATGCCGAGTGCCCCCTGTCCGACCGCGTGGAGCGACAAACTAGCCGGAATGACCTGATGAATCCGATCGCCAAAATCTAGGCGTTGTAAGCCCGCCGCAGCCAGAATCAGCGCATCATATTCGCCTGCATCTAGTTTCGCCAGCCGGGTATTAACATTTCCGCGCACGTCTTTGAAGACAAAGTGGGGGAAGTGGTGGCGCAGTTGTGCTAACCGTCGCAATGAGGAGGTACCAATTACGGCACCAGCAGGGAGGGTATCGAGCTGTAAACCTTGATGTTTGGCATTGACAACTAGCGCATCGGCGGGATTTTCGCGTTCGGTGACACAGCCCAGCATCAACCCAGCGGGTAGATTAGTGGGCAGATCCTTGAGTGAGTGTACGGCTAAGTCTGCCGATCGATCGAGAATTTTTACTTCTAGTTCTTTGGTAAATAAACCCTTATCGCCGATTTTTGCCAAGGGTACATCCAAGATTTTATCGCCTTGGGTACTCATCATCTCGACTTCAAAAGTACGATCGGGAAAGTGCTTCTGTAACTCGGCTTGCACCCAATATGTTTGGACTAATGCTAGTTGGCTTTTCCGCGAAGCGATGCGGACTGTCTGGGTGGAGTTAGCAATATTAGCAGACATATAATAAAAGCGATTGTTAATCTAACGTATATAAATACCCAATCTAGGATACAGCCATTGGCGATCGGTTGCTAGTGACGATCGAGCCGTTTCCACTGCCTGAAGCTAGCTTCACCATTGACTTATATCGCTTAGATCGATCGCGATAACTAGTTCACAAACGTTCGTAATAGCTCGAACCTCACCGATCCGAGGATTGTAACTTTCCTCAGTCGAGCCTACCCTCGATTTGAGCGTTGAAGCCATAGATTTCGCGGGAGCCTGCTAGCGCGACTAATTGGACTTGCTTCTCATCTCCTGGCTCGAATCTGACTGCGGTACCAGCGGGGATATCCAACCGCATTCCTTTGGTGGGTTCTCGCTCGAATCTCAAAGCGGCATTAACTTCGTAAAAGTGATAGTGGGAGCCAACTTGAATCGGTCGATCGCCTGTATTAGCAATGGTTAGCTTGAGAATCGGTCGATCGACATTTAGTTCGATCTCGCCAGGTTTGGGAATTATTTCACCGGGAATCATGATTTAGGGGGGAGTTGGGAGTTGGGAGTTGGGAGTTGGTAGTTAGTAGGGGGTAGAGGGTAGAGGGTA
>NZ_JANLWO010000646.1:0-1849 GCF_031364565.1 Chamaesiphon sp. OTE_20_metabat_361 | reverse complement strand
CAATGGCGATCCAAATTCAGCCCGACCTGATCGTGTTAGATCTAATGCTGCCAAAAGTTGACGGTTATACTGTTTGTCAACGATTGCGCCGCGACGATCGCACTTCTGAGACTCCCGTACTGATGCTGACAGCTCTAAGTCAAACCCAGAATAAGGTCGAAGGGTTTAATGCTGGCGCGGATGACTATCTCACCAAGCCATTTGAGATCGAGGAGCTACTGGCGCGGGTGCGGGCATTGCTCCGGCGAACCGATCGCATTCCCCAAGCCGCCAAACATAGCGAGATCCTTAACTATGGGGAACTGACGCTAGTACCCGAACGCTTTGAGGCAATTTGGCGTCAGGCGACGATCAAGCTGACGCACCTCGAATTTGAACTGTTGCACTGTTTACTCCAGCGACACGGGCAAACAGTGTCCCCTAGTGAGATTCTCAAGGAGGTCTGGGGGTACGATCCAGACGATGATATCGAGACGATTCGCGTTCACATCCGCCACCTCCGCACGAAGATGGAACCCGATCCGCGTCGTCCCAAGTATATCAAGACGATCTACGGTGCAGGCTATTGCCTGGAACTTCAGAACGATCGCGAAGAAGAAAAAGCCCCGATCGGCTAATATTTTAGGTGCAGATTGGCTTTTAATCCCAGCCGCGAGCGCATGAGATCGGATTACCTATGAGATAACTCACATCTGTCACCAGCGCCGAATTGTGTGGAGGTTTCCTCCGCATACAAATTCGTCAAGACCGCACTATTCACTATCCACTATCCACTATCCACTATCCACTAAAACACTAGTAAGTCTGTTTCGATCCAAGATCCGAGATAATCGGTTATCAACCCACCGCCACCAGCCGATCGCGAGTTACCATAGATACATAAAGTGCGATCTAGTGGAATAAAGACATGGTACAGTCCCAATATTACGGCGGCGACAGCTATTACCGGACACCGCCACCAGATTTACCCTCGTTGTTATTGAAAGAGCGGATCGTCTACATGGGTGGCCCGCTCGTATCTTCCGATGACTACAAGCGGCAAATGGGCTACGATCCTACCAAACTGTTGATCGCCCAGTTGTTATACCTCCAATTTGACAACCCCGACAAACCGATTTACTTCTATATCAACTCCACCGGGACATCTTGGTATACTGGCGACTCGATCGGGTTTGAAACTGAAGCTTTTGCGATTTGCGATACTTTGGGCTACATCAAACCGCCCGTACATACGATTTGTATCGGTCAGGCAATGGGTACCGCCGCCATGATTTTGGCCGCAGGGACTAAAGGTTGTCGGGCGAGTTTACCTCATGCGACGATCGTCCTCAATCAGCCGCGTAGTGGGGCACAGGGGCAAGCCAGCGACATTCAAATTAGGGCAAAAGAAGTCCTCGACAATAAAGCCGCAATCCTAGACATTTTCTCACACAGCACTGGTCAATCAGCCGAGAAAATCGCTAAAGATACCGATCGGATGTTGTACATGACACCCGCAGAAGCCAAGGAATACGGCTTGATCGATATCGTCCTCAACAGTGTCAAAGATCTACCGACAGCGATTCCTGCTCTAGTGTAAAGGTAAGCAATCGGCAAACGGGTAGAGATTAGAAATTAATTATTAAGCCTGAAGCCTAGACGGTGGGCATTGCCCACCCTACATTTCTGAAGCCTAAAGCCTAAAGCCTAAAGCCTAAAACCTAACCCCTACCCTCTATCCCATGGCAGTCGATCGAACTTTAAACGTACCATATAACCTTCCGGGGAGTTCTTATTGGCAGTGGATTAATATCTACACGCGGATGAGCCAGGAGCGGATTATTTTTCTCAATCAGCCGATTACCGATGG
>NZ_JANLWO010000631.1:0-18495 GCF_031364565.1 Chamaesiphon sp. OTE_20_metabat_361 | reverse complement strand
GAATTCCGGTACACTGTGGAATGGAGAAATTATATCAATCACAGTTAAGTTCAATGGAAATCGGTCAACAAGTTAAAGTTTTTCGCCTCAGAGATCGCGTATCAAATGGCGTTGTGAGTAAACTAGGTAAAGTAGGGACGGTTAAGGAATTTAAAATGACCGATGGTAGCGGTGTAGGTGCCGTCGTCGAATTTGAAGACAAAACTAGTACCTGGTTTTTTGAAGATGAACTCAAAGTTGTAGATTAATATGTCCCAAATTCTCACCTTCCTTGGTAAAGGCGGTTCCGGTCGGACTACGGTCGCGATCGCCGCTGCCAAACAACAAGCAAGCCTCGGTCGGCGGGTATTATTTGTCAGTCAAGATCCTACGCCTGCGACGGGGATCTTGCTGGGTGTCCCCTTGACTGATAAACCCCAATCCATCGGTGCAAATTTAGAAGTAGTCTTAATTTCGGCAACTGTCGCCATCGAGCGAGGTTGGGAGGATGTCAAGCAAATTGAAGCGCGATACTTGCGATCGCCGATTTTACGCAATGTTTACGGACAAGAACTCGCAATTATTCCGGGGATGGATAGCGCGATCGCCCTCAATGCCCTGCGCCAGTATGATGCGAGTGGGAAGTATGACACGATCGTCTACGATGGCACTGGCGATCTGACAACCCTACGGATGGCGGGAATGGGCGATAGTCTCAGTTGGTACCTGCGCCGCTTTGTCGCTGTCGTCGAAGAATCCGACCTGTGGCGGACTGTTGCGCCGATTATGCAGCCAGCACTGGCAGCGGTGTTGACTCTTGCCTGGACGGGTGAGAGCGTCATGTCACAGCCGATGCAGGAGGCAAATAACTTTTTTACGCAGAGTCAAGCGGCAATCGGTAATCCCCAGCGCGTGGTGGGTTATTTGGTGACGACAGACGATCCTGCCGCTGTCGCGACAGCTAAATATTTGTGGGGTAGTGCCCAACAATCGGGGCTGAGTATCGGCGGACTAATTCTCAATCGCGATGCCGTAGTAGATAATGTTGGCACTGAATTCGACCCCTTAGTTGTCACAGCACTCCCCACGCGCATTGGTACCGATTGGCAATCGTTAATCGATGCCATGCCAGATTTTAGTCAAGTTCTATCTGTACCTAAACCGATCGCGATCGACATCCTCAAGCGCGAGGTACGCCTGTATTTGCCCGGATTTGATAAAACCCAAGTCAAGCTGACGCAATCGGGGCCAGAGGTGACGATCGAGGCTGGCGATCAGCGCCGCAATATCCTGTTACCGCCGCCCCTCAAAGGTGCGAGTGTCACTGGGGCAAAATTTCAGGCTGGCTATTTGATTATTTCTTTTTAGCCCGCGCATGTCCGACTCTTAGAGGATGTTTGAAAAGTCTAATTGCTTCGCTTGCAATAGGTAAATCCCCCCGCTTGGTGCGCTTCCATGGTCGGGGAACCCGACCGGAGCGCATCCGCTAAATCCCCCTTTCCAAGAGGGACTTTAATTCCCCCCTTGGAAAGGGGGGCTAGGGGGGATTTCTAGGGTCTGCGCTTAACAGGTCAGACTTTTCAAACAGCCTCTTAGGTCGTAGGATGGCTTATCGCAAGTTGTCTTGCGACTTTTTAGTTACTTTGACGCGCAAAATCGATCGGGTTAGACTATGACAATAAAAATAGTCAGGCACGATCGACTAAATAATTGCGATCGAAGTATATTTACTATTAGCAACTTTAGCTAAAATTGGAACTAAAGATCGCCAAACTGACTCGGTAATAAAACCCCCGACATAATTTTGATTTAACGTCCCAAGTAGGATCTGACGCGTAGATCCGCGATTGCGTCGTTCAGCCGCACCGTTAGTCATAGACCATCAGTTATATTGTGAATCGAAGCTAATTCGATCGCCACCTTAATTTACACCGAGGGGACAGGAGCAATCGCCCGATGACGAACGTAATCATAGATAAGATCGCCACTCAGTGGGAAACCCGCATCGCTACAGAATGTAACGGGCAAAACGCCACCACTCAAGCCAGTATCCTCAACTGGCTGCTCGGCGAGAATCGCGAACGCCTCGAAACTCTCGATGCCGAACATCTCAAAATTGCCGATCGCGCCATGGATTATCGGCTGCGGATTTTGCTCCAACGCTACCTCGGATTGCCACCAGAACGCGCTTATAAGAATCTGATGCAGCGATTGGGGGGGTTGGCGGTATTACGCGATAAGATTCGGGCATGGCTGACGCTCAGCAACGATCGTCAGCGACAAGTCGTCGATGTCTTGCAAGAAGTCATCCAAGAGCTACTGCAAGGTGATAAATACATCCAGCAGCAAATTGCGTGGATCGGGCAATGTACCAAAAATCCTCGGCTGCGCGATACCTTACTATTTGCCAGTATTGAAGAATATTGCCTGCGCCCGATTCGCAATCAGCCCTTACTAGCCCATCGCTTTGTGAATTATCTACGGCGATCGCAAAAAGGTGGCGTCACCAATGTCCCCCAAAACGATCTAGTCAAACTAGTTTCTGATGAAATCGTTGGCGATAGCGATACTACTTTTAGCTTGCTAGATAAACAAGCTCAAGATGATTATCACCAACAACAAGAGTGGGAAGAAACTCAAGTCGCTCGCGATCGAGTTAAATCGACATTGCACGCGTATCTGTGCGAAAATGTCAGCCCCGAAGCTGGTAAATGGTTGGAGCTATATCTCCAAGGTAAGACGCCTGAAGCGATCTCAATTGCCCTGAAAATGGATATCAAGCAAGTTTATCGACTGCGGGAAAAAATTAATTATCACACGCTCAAAGTGTTTGCAATTAAAGCTGAATCAGAGTTAGTTTCCCAATGGCTGCATATCTCGCTCCAAGAACATAACTTAGGCTTGACGCCCCATCAATGGGAACAGTTTTGTAGTAGTCTCGAAACCAAACAACGAGAAATTATGCTCGGTTTAAAAGCGGGAACTTCAGTAGAAGCGATCGCTAAATCACTCAAAATCAAAACTAATCAAGTCATGGGTGAATGGAGTCAAATCTATCTAGCAGCTCAAGAATTAAGAACCAATTAAATTAATCGATCGGTGACGCTCGTCTACCTCCCAGCCAATGATTCAAACTACTATTGCTACTACTATTGACTCGCAAGCTTACGCGCCAAAATTAGCTTATAGAATAGCGATGTCCCAGCCGCAAACTCACTTGTTTGAGGTGAAATTAATCGTTAGCCATTGGGATGGAGACATCCTCGATATCAAAATGCCCGTGTGGACGCCGGGTTCTTATTTGGTGCGCGAATATGCCAAGCAAATCCAAAACCTTGTCGCAGTCTCAGCGACAGGTCGAAAATTAGGTGTTCACAAAGTTGCTAAAAATCATTGGCAAATTCAGACAAATGATAGCAGCAAAATTTCGATTAGTTATCAAGTGTTTGCCAATGAATTAACCGTCAGAACCAATCATCTCGATGCAACTCACGGCTACTTTAATCCAGCAGCATTATGTTTTTATGTACCGGGATTTGAAAACTGTCCGATCGAGCTACGAATTATCCCACCGAATCCCGATTGGCAAGTAACTACGCCATTACCCCAAATCGGTCATCAGACCTTCTTAGCTGACGATTTTGATACTTTAGTCGATAGTCCATTTGAGATCGGTACACAGCGGATTTATGACTTTACCGTATTAGATATACCTCACCAACTAGTTGTTTGGGGCGAAGGTAATTTAGCACCGCACAGCGCGATCGAGGACATCAAAAAGATTGTCGAAGTCGAGGCAAACATCTTCGGTGGATTGCCCTACGAGAAGTATATATTCTTATTGCATTTATCACCAGCAAGTGGTGGAGGTTTAGAACACAAGAACTGTTGTTCGCTCTTATATCCTCGCTTCAATTTTCAAGGTGCCGAAAAACATAATCGGTTTATGCAACTAGTTGCCCATGAATTTTTCCATCTGTGGAATGTCAAACGGATTCGTCCGGCGGCGCTCGAAAAATTTGATTACGATCGCGAAAACTATACGCCTTCACTATGGTTTAGCGAGGGAACGACTAGTTATTACGATTTAGTAATTCCTCGACGCGCGGGAGTTTATGACGATCGAGAATTTTTAGCCGAACTGAGTAAGGAAATCACCCGCTTTTTGACAACGCCGGGGCGATTGGTACAGCCATTGAGCGAGTCGAGTTTCGATGCGTGGATCAAATTATATCGCCCCGATGCCAATAGTTCTAATTCCCAGATGTCCTATTATCTCAAAGGAGAAATGGTGACATTATTATTAGACTTATTAATTCGCGATCGGACTCAAGGTACCAAATCCTTCGATGATGTGTTGGTGACGATGTGGGAGCAGTTCGGGAAAGCTGAGATTGGATTTACCGAAATTCAACTCAAACAAATTATCGAATCGATCGCCGATCGCGACCTAACTGAATTCTACGATCGCTACATTCATGGCATCGAAGAGTTACCTTTTAATGAATACTTAGCTCCCTTCGGAATTGAGTTACAACCTGTCGAAGCTAGTATGCCATATTTAGGCATCAATGTGAAAACCGAGCATGGCAAAGAAGCAATTAAGTCAGTAGCAGCGCATTCACCCGCCCAATTAGCAGGTATCGATCCGGGCGATGAATTACTGGCGATCGATGGTTATAAGATTACTGCCGATAAGCTTAACGATCGCCTAAAATCTTATCAACCCGGACAAGAAATTAGCGTAAGTTTCTTTCATGCCGATCGCTTAATGAGTGTCTCGATCGTTTTAGCCACACCACAACCTCAACAATATCAATTGCGATCGATCGAACAGCCTGACAAGCGACAACACCAACTTTTTAAAGCTTGGGCGGGTGGCGATTAATTTAGCATTGAGCCAAATTATCGTTATCAAAAATCACACCGAACAGATATAATTAGGTCAAACAGCATCTACCGATCGATACTTAAAATGACTAATTTTCAAAACCTAACGACTAATACATGTTACAACTTAATTCATTGGCGATCGGCTTAGTTGCTGCACTCTCGATTTGCCAGGGGCAAGGCTTCGCCAACGCCCTAACTGCTAACGCTTTTACTCCGATCGATAATATTTCCCTCGCTCAGCCAGCCGCAAATCTCCACGCACAAGTCAATATCAATATCGGCATCGGTTCGCAGCCGTATCCGCAGCCCCAACGAGTCATCTTTGTAGAATCAGCACCTCGTCCACAAAATGTCATCGTTGTCGAAAAATATCGCCGCTCGGAATCAGAAAATTATCGCGATAATTCAAGATGGGCAGAATCACGCGGTCGTTATGGAAAGTACTATAAGCATGGTCGAGGACATTCAAAATATAGACGCGATCGTGATGATGACTAAAATGTTAGTAATAACAAAATAGATCTTACAGCTATAGGCATTTGACTAGATCTGGTGAATTGCACTCGATCGAAAAAGTCAGTCTTTACCACATGCGGCGTTGCTGAATTGGGGTGAAGAGCAAATCATACCTTAAATTAGCAACGTCTCACATGCCATCCGAGGAAACGATCTGACTAGATAGTTTCCTCTTGCTTTGTGTAAATTAACAGTGCCAATGTCGCTGCAAAAATTGTTCGGCGCTCGATCGATCTGTGACTTCGCCATCTAGAGTCGCCATTAATAAGCTATCTAAGATCTGCCGATATTGCGGCCCTGGTTTATACCCTAATTTATGGAGATCTTTACCATTTAAAATCGGTTGAATATTGCTCCAGACTGTTAAATATTTCCAAATTCGATCTCTGACGATCGCGGTATTCCGACAGCGCACTGCGACTAAAATCAAAGTCTGAAGATCGTATGGTTGCAGCAGTTGGACTACTTCGCTAACCCGCTGCAAGGCTGGTAATGACGAACTAATTTTAGTTTGCGATCGCTCTAAATGCTCCAACCGATCGATACTATCTTGAGCTAATTGTAAATTTGCTGCTACTTGCTGACGATATGCTGGTGTCAACGTAGCGATAATTAATTCTAGTCGCAGTTGCCAATGTCCGATTGTCTGTGCGCGATCGAATCTTTGCAAGCATCGCGCAAGTAACTTTAATTGTTGCAATAATTCAAGATCCAACTTGAGTGTCGGATGGATACATTGCAACGCATCTAGCTCGCCTAATAACTCTAGTGCTGGCTGCCAATAACTAGCTTGGAGCAGGTATTTTAATTCAGTTTTCAGTCGAGTTTGTAGCGCGGGTGTCTTCGGATTAGCTTGTGCGGTGCGATCGTAGACACCACTCTCGATCGCATACCGAATATACTCGATCGTCCGCGCTTCGAGTCGAAAGCCCAATCGCACGGCAAATCTGACACCGCGATAAATTCGCGTCGGATCTTCGATAAAACTATTGGCATGTAGAACTCGCACTTGCCGAGTATTTAAATCGTCCACCCCACCAAAAAAATCTAATAACGGCGGCGTTGTCGCCGCTGTCAGCCGCAATGCCATTGCATTAATTGTAAAATCGCGCCGATACAAATCTTGCCGAATCGAGCTGGCTTCTACCTCGGGATTAGCGGCAGGATAGGGATAAAATTCGGTTCGAGCAGTGGCGATATCGATGCCTAACGAGTCAAATTCAGGATCTCGATGCCAGAGTAACGCCGCCGTCTGGAACGCGCCGTGGATATCCAGACGCGTGTCTGGGTAGACTTCTTGAAGGGCAGTAGCCAATTGAACACCAGCCCCGACATCTGCCGATCGATCGCACCCATCTACTACCAGATCGATATCGGTAATGACTAAATTACCCGTCGCTGGTGCCAATAATAAATCGCGCACGGCACCGCCGACGAGATACAGATGCCAGCCCGACTGCTGCGCTAAACGGGCGGCGAGCATCAGCAATTCCCACAATTTGGGCGCGAGCCTTACCTGCAACTGCTGGAGATCGCGCGGCGGAGTGATACTCGGAGTTGGGGCGCTCGCATCAACAACTGTTATTTGAGCGGCAAGATTTGCAGTTGGATTGCGCTGATGGTGCAATTGACGCAATATATCGGTACGCGTGACGATACCTACCAGCTTACCAGCGGCTAAGACTGGCAATCTCCCGAGATCGTGAGTCACCATCAACTGCTCGATTTCCGGTAACGTAGTTGATGGGGCGATCGTGTTGACGTGGGTTGTCATGTAACCCTTGACTGGTGCGCGATCGAATCCATGATGTCGGGCGAGATCCAGATCCCGCCGCGAAATGATGCCCACTAACTTATCAGTCGGATCGACGATCGGCAACCCGGAATGCCCGTATCTTAATAAAATCCGTTGTGCTTCAGCAATCGTCGTTTCGGGACGAATCGTGCGAATCGGTGCTGACATCAGATCTCTAGCCGTCGGCGGCTGCGGGATGGCCATTTCAATTGCGTCTAGAAGCTGCGCTAAAATTGCTGACACATCGACACCGTGCAGACTCGCTGCGGCGGCGGAGGGATGCCCACCGCCACCAAATACCCCAAATAACACCTGAAGATCGACACCGGGAATCTTCGATCGACCGATAATCGTCACCCGATTTTTACCAGCGGCGGCGGGCACTTCATGAGTTAAGATCAGCACATCAAGATCGGCCATACTCGATCGAATCTGCGTGACTAAGCTCGATAATCCCGCCACAAATTTCTCAGTTTTCAGACTCACCCAGCCGACAGTTTTACCACCGATCGATTGAGTCTGAATATCCCGTAACGCCACCTGCAATAACTGTTGTAACTGCGGCGATAAACCCGGATCGACATACTCCCCAATTGCTGTGAGATCTGCCCCCTGCTGCATCAACCATGCCAAAGCAAGTGCATCCCGCGCCGTACTCATCTCAAATGTCAACGAGCCACTATCGACATGGATGCCCAAAGCCATCACCGTCGCTTCGGCGATCGTCAAATCTATTTTTGCGCGCTGAAGCCGCTCGACAATCAACGTCGTCGTCGCGCCCACAGGTTCGATCTGTACCTGTGTTGCCGGGATATCGCTAGCTTGCCCCAAATGATGGTCGTAAACCACGATCGACTCTAAATCTGGCAAATCCAACCATTGCGCCGCCGCCCCCAACCGCTGGCGCTGCTGGACATCGACGATACTTAGCGATCGAATCATAGCTGGTGCTACCGAGCGCCGTTCGATCGTCGGATACTCATCGCGATATAGTGCCAAAAAGTCCTTCACAGTCGGATGTGCGCCCCCAGTTAGCACTATCTTACTCCCCGGTAATAGCCGCGCCAAACCTACCGCTGCCCCCAGCGTATCAAAATCTGCCGTAGTATGACAAAGAATTAAATCCATGTCCGTACTAGCGCGGCTACCTAACGACTAGCGCGGCGATCTTGCTCGCGGCGCTGACGATCGCGCCAACCTAATACAGTCAGATAGCCGATCCCAAGTGTCACGAGTACCAGTAGTCCGAATGCTGTCGCACCCAAAATCGGTAAAATTTTAGTAGTATCCATCGCTCGCGCTTGCTGTGATAAAGATTGTCCTGGCTTAAGTTTACTACTTTCCCACCTGCGACATGGGCAATTGCGGCAATTGCTCCACCGCAACTAAAAATCCCCAATCTCGCGATCGGGGACTTCTCTATTAACCTGAACCTATAAGGGCGAACGACGGGATTCGAACCCGCGAGTGGAGGCACCACAAACCTCTGCCATAACCACTAGGCGACGCTCGCCACGATTTACTCGTAGAAACTATATTAACACAATTTGCTCGAATTAGATCGTTACTCGCGCTCAAAATTTAGATCGAATCGACACATCTACAGTTACTCGTCCGTCTGGGGTTACAGTAAAATAATTTTAGTGAGTTTGGGTTCGGTATGAAATTATGGCAAGTAATTATGTGCGGTATTTTAGGGCTGTGTGGGCTAGGATTGGCGACAAATCCCGATCGAGACGCCTATGAAACTTACGCTGTCGATCGCGTCGGCACCCTCGCCAAAGACCAATGCGAGCGCCTGCCCGGATTGGGCAACTTGATTCAGGAGCCGTGCCGTGCGGCGATCGAAGCCTACAAACCCCGCTTGCGCCCCTTACTATCGATGACTACCACGCGCCAAAATTGGCTGCTGTTTAGCATCTATCGATCGGAAATCGCCGTCCCCACCGTCAATTTCAACGGTCGAGTCGAATCGATCGGCATCTTTAATAACTTTTTTACATATAAGACGCCGTAAAGTGGATGGTGGATAGTGGATGGTGAATAGTGGATAGCGAATCTCCCTTATAATGGTGAAGGCGCAAGTAGACTGCTCGTTACAACCATGCCGGAGAATCCAACCAAACCTATTAGAATTGCGATCGTCGGGGACGTTCACGACGAATGGACAGCCGATGATGAAATCGCGTTGCGGCATCTGGGCGTCGATTTAGTCTTATTTGTCGGCGATTTTGGGAATGAAGCCGTAGAACTAGTCCGCCGTCTGGCGGCGATGGATCTACCCAAAGCCGCGATCTTGGGCAATCATGATGCCTGGTATACTGCTAGCGATTGGGGGCGCAGCAAAAGCCCTTACGACCCGCTCGTCGAAGACCGCGTGCAGCAACAAATCGATCTATTGGGCGAAAGTTATGTCGGTTACGGCAAATTAGATTTTCCGCAATTAAATCTTTCCGTAATCGGGAGTCGTCCATTTAGCTGGGGCGGCCCCAAGTGGAAGTATAGTGACTTTTATGAAGCCAGATTTGGGATCGATAGCTTTGCCGCATCTACCAATAGGATTGTCGAGAATGCCACTCAAGCCGCTTGCGAACATCTCATCATCATCGGTCACAATGGTCCCACAGGGCTGGGGGAAGACCCCGAATCGATTTGTGGTAAGGATTGGGGTGAAACAGTAATTGGCGGCGACTACGGCGATCCTGACTTGGCTGACGCGATCGATCTACTTAAGTCTCAAGGTAAATCGATTCCGTTAGTGACCTTCGGACACATGCACCACCGACTCAGGCATACGAAAGAACGTTTGCGCGATCCGATCGTCGTGCATCCGAATGGCACGATATATCTCAATGCCGCTCGCTGTCCGCGTGTCCTCTCCACGATCGAACGCACTCTCCGCAATTTCTCATTAGTTACCATCACCGACGGTAAAGTGACTCAAGCTGGTTTAGTCTGGATGACGGAAAATTTTCAAGTCGGTTTGGAAGAAGTCTACTGGACTAAGACGTAAACAAGTTCAAAGATCGATCGCCCTAGTGGTATTTTCTACTTGACCTCAGTCTACCTAATTGATGATACGCTCTAAGCCGATCGCGGTGAGATTTTTTCGTATTCCTTATGCTTATACTCCCAGTACTTTTCCACAGTTTCCTTTGCCGCGATTGCGCTGTCATACTCAGCACCACCTTGAGCTACTAGTCTGGTTCTAACTTGTTTGCGGAGATCGGAAACGATCTTGCCGTTAACTTTGCGCGTCTGCGACCAATCAAGAATTGGTTGGGGATAATAGCTATCCATATACTTACCCTCGCTGACTTCATCGAGACTATATCCTTGTAATTCAGATATCCAATGGTGAATAAAACTCAGATCGGGGTCTTTTTCAGCGATATTCTTATTGGGGTTGTAGATCCGAAACGTCTCACTCAAAGGATTGGTGACACCAGCCTGCATCTGCCACTGCCAGTTATCAATGGCTAGATCCCCATCGACTAAATAGTTCATAAAGTGTTTGGCTCCATGCTGCCAAGACACGCCGCAATTGATAGTGAGGAAGGTAGCGCACATCGCCCGCATCCGAAAATTCATCCAGCCCATCGTTTGGAGCTGGCGCATACTCGCATCAACTAGTGGAAAACCCGTCATCCCCTCTTGCCAAGCTTGGAATAGTTCGAGCTGGTTCGGACTTAGTTCGTCCGGCTTGTACCAATCATCAAATTCAGGGTAGCGATTTTGGTAAGCTATTTCTGGGTGGAAATACAACCGCTGCGTAAAACTATCGTGCCAGCGCAACCTGTCGCGAAAGGCGTTGAGTGAAAATTCGGCTTTGTCTCGACCTGCAAAAGCGGCGACTCTAGCTTTGGTCGCTTGGTAAACAGTCCGCGTCGAAATCGTGCCAAACGTTAGATGTGGGGAGAGGTGAGAAGTTGCCCCAAGTTGAGCCAACCACGGACGTGACAGTTTCCAATGATAGCCGTGGAATCTACTGGTGAGAAATGAGTCTAATGTATCGTGGGCATTTGTTTCCCCACCGGGAAAATAGACTTTTTCGACATCCCAAAACCGTGAGTATTTTTGGGTAAGTTCTGTAAAAGTCAGTTGGGGAATGTCAATCGTGAGTGTTGGTAAATCGAGCTTGAATGGTTGCTGGTATTGGGGTTGACGTTGATAGCTATAGTACTCACCAAACCATTCCTGACGGCGACCTTGAGTCTGCAAGAAGTTGTTTAATCCCAGGTGACAATCGAGGTTTAATTCGTGGTAAAAGTCTACTATAGATCGATCGCGACTAATTCCATACTCGACTTGAACATCGCGATTGAAGAATAGCTTGGGTCGCTCTCCTTGAGCAACGAGCTGTGTGGTGAGATCCCGAACGATCTGGGTGGAGTTGCCTTCAAACAAGCATAGACGACTGCCTAGCTCTTGCAATTGGCGATCTAAGTCCGCCAAAGACTCAAACAAAAATCTCACCCTCGACGAGCCGACATCCGCCCAAGTATAAAACCACGGATCGATGATGAAAAATGGTAAAACTGGCGTATTCTCAGCCGCCGCTAGGGTGACGATCTCATTGTCAGTCAATCGTAAGTCGCGACGAAACCAGAGCAAGCGCATACTTTTCACAAATTGGCAAGGGTACTAATATTTTAACGTTTAAAGCATTTAAGTATCTACGTACTGACGAAGGGCACTTTCTAACGATTCAGACGTTCGTATCCAGCAGCTCGATCGTCAAAGTGTATTGACATTGTAAATACGCTTTGATTATAATAATCTCCATGAATGTGTACTACTCACTTAACGGCATCACCTTTTTATGGGATGACGAAAAAGCGCGGATAAATCCGATTAATCATGATGGGATTACTTTCCAACAAGCTGCTGAGGCACTATTCGACCCATTCATGATAATTGTTGATGCTAGTCGCAATGATGAAGCGCGGGATGCTGCGATTGGGTTGGATACTCGCTGGAACCTGCTTTATGTAGTTCATATCGAGCAAGAAGAAGATAGTATTCGGATTATTTCAGCACGTAGAGCAACCCGTCAGGAGAGAGCAGATTATGAAAATTGAAGCACTAAAGCGGCGACTCGACCGCAACCGTCCGATGACGAGCGTGACGATGCGGCTCCCCGAAGATGTGATTGAGGATCTCAAAAGAGTCGCACCATTGTTAGGATTTTCGGGCTATCAGCCGTTGATTCGTGCCTATATCGGTCAATGTTTGCGCGTCGATCTAGAACGCTTTGAAAGCGAGACAGTGACAGCGTTAGTGGCAAGTCTAAAACGTCGTGGCGTCAGTGATATTACGATCGCGGAAGCTTTGAGTGAGGTGGTGCAGCATGGGTCGTGATGTTCAAAAAATTTGCTGCACCCAGCGAACACTAGATTTTGAGAGCGGGATTTAAGTGCTACTGCGACCACAGATTAATGTGAGATTTTTTAATCTTAATGCTAGCGGCTCATTGAGTACTGACGGATCGTACCGCCATTCCCAATTGCCTTCAGCTAAGCCCGGAAAATTCATCCGTGCGGCACCGCCTAAACCCAAGATATCTTGGAGGGGGAAGATTGCTAAATCGGCGACGGAAGTCATCGCCAATCGGATCAGATCCCAATGTACGCCTGCCGAACAAATCCCACCGGAATACAACAAGAATCGATCGCGTTCGACACCTGTTAATTTCTCAAACCAGCCGACACTAGTATCATTATCATGAGTACCTGTATACACCACAAAATTGGGTGAGTGATTGAATGGTAAAAAGGGATTGCCATTGTCCGAACCGAAGGCAAATTGGAGGATTTTCATGCCTGGAAAACCAAATTGATCGCGCAAAGCTTCCACGTCGGGAGTAATTACGCCCAAGTCTTCTGCCAAAATCGGTAAATGTCCCCATTTTTGTTGAATGGTGTTAAATAAATCTGCACCTGGAGCCTCGATCCAGCGTCCATTCATGGCGGTAGTTTCGCCCTGTTCGACTGCCCAAAATGCTTGGAAACCGCGAAAGTGATCGACGCGAATTACATCTACCAATTTGAGGAGTGATTCAAATCTTTGAATCCACCAATTAAACTGAGTATGGACTAGATTCTCCCAATGATAAACTGGATTTCCCCACAATTGTCCGGTTTCACTAAAGTAATCGGGCGGCACACCAGCCATCAGGGCGGCGGCTCCAGTTTCGGGATCGAGTTCAAAGAATTTTTGATTTGCCCAGACATCAGCACTATCATGGGCGACATAAATTGGAATATCACCGATGATTTCAATGTGTCGATCGCGGGCGTAACTTCTTACCGCCAACCACTGTTCAAAGAACTTGAATTGAATGAATTTATGATAGCTAATTTGGTGTTTGAGTTGGTTTTGCCAGTGAATTAGTGCGATCGGTTCGCGTTTGACTAAATCTGGCTCCCATTGATGCCAGCTCTTACCGTCGTGTGCTTCGCGCAACGCCATAAATAAGGCATAGTCATCCAACCAATAGATTTGACTGTGACAAAAGTTATCGAAGTTGTGTTTTTGGTCGGCATCGGCAAATGATTGAAACCGCTCGAAGGCAATATGATATAGCTTGGTTTTAACTGCGATCGCTAGTGCAAAGTCAACGCGATGAGTCGGAAAGGTGGGGAGATTTTCTAAGTCTGTGGTAGCTAGTAAACCATCTTCTAATAGTTTAACTGGGCTAATTAATAGCGGATTACCCGCGATCGCTGAATAACACATGTATGGCGAGTTACCATAACCCGTCGGCCCGAGTGGTAAGATCTGCCAATACTTCTGCTGGGCATCGTGTAAAAAGTCAATGAATTTGTACGCATCTGCACCTAAGTCGCCAATTCCAAAGGGACTAGGTAAAGAAGTGGGGTGGAGGAGGATGCCGCTGGAGCGAGTCATAAATAGTTGGGAGTGAGGAGTTGGTAGTAAACAGGAGTATCTGAGAGCGCACAGTGCGAGAAAGGAGTGAAAGAGTCAGTAGGTTAAGAGTATTTCTTCAAACATCTCAATCCTAAGTCCTAAAGCCCAATTGCTCCGAACTCCCAACTCCCAACTCCCAACTTTTCTAAAACTTCAATACCTTAGCAACTGTCTGCACATCCTTATCACCGCGTCCCGAGCAATTGATGACAATCTTGGGACTGCCAGTAAGTTGAGGACAGAGGGTTTCGAGATAAGCGATTGCGTGGGAGGTTTCAAGCGCCGGGATAATCCCTTCTAACTTAGATAATAATTGGAAAGCTTCTAAAGCTTGAGCGTCGGTAACACTATAATATTCAGCTCGTCCCAAGTCCTTGAGATAGCTATGTTCTGGCCCGACTCCAGGGTAGTCTAATCCAGCACTGATCGAATGCGCTTCGGTGACTTGTCCATCGTTGTCTTGCAGCAGGTAGCTCATCGCCCCGTGCAGTACGCCCGGACGACCCTTTGTAAGTGTAGCAGCATGTTTATCGGTATCCACGCCTTCGCCAGCCGCCTCGACCCCAATCAGGCGCACCGTCGGCTCTTTGACAAATTCATGAAATAGTCCCATCGCATTAGAACCACCACCGATACAAGCGAGGAGAATATCTGGTAAGCCGCCCCATTTCTCTATTGCTTGAGCGCGAGTTTCTACGCCAATAATTGCATGAAAATCTCGCACGATCATCGGGTAGGGATGCGGGCCAGCCACCGATCCGAGGATGTAATGAGTCGTCTCGACATTAGTCACCCAGTCCCGAATCGCTTCGGAAGTTGCATCTTTGAGCGTGCCAGTTCCCGCTGCTACCGGACGTACCTCCGCGCCGAGCAACTGCATCCGGAACACGTTCAGCTCTTGGCGTTTCATATCTTCCACGCCCATGAAGATGACACAATCTAGCCCAAACCGCGCGCAGACGGTCGCTGTTGCCACACCATGCTGTCCTGCACCCGTTTCGGCAATCACCCGTTGCTTGCCCATCCGCTTGGCAAGTAATACTTGCGCTAGGGCGTTATTGATCTTGTGAGCGCCAGTATGATTTAAGTCTTCCCGTTTGAGGTAAATCTGGGCACCAGTACCATCGGGACGCGCATAACGTTCGGTGAGCCGCTCGGCAAAATAGAGGGGGCTGGGTCGCCCGACATAATCGCGGAGTAGTCCGTTGAGTTGCTGGTGGAATTCGGGATCTTGGGTATGACGGCGGTATTCGGCTTCAAATTCCAGCAAGGCTGGCATCAGCGTCTCTGGGACATATTTCCCCCCAAATTTGCCAAACCGACCGAGATTGTCTGGCTGTTGCAGCGGTAACTGACGATTTTGGCTGGGGGAGAGGGGCGTTTGGGTCATGAGGTTTGGGGGTGGTGGGAAAATCTACTGAAGTGGCAACTTGAGTAAAGATTGACGATCGAGATCGCAGTTGACTCAATCGATCATTATACCGCTGCCCGTTCGTACCCAGCCACGATCGAAAAAGGACGATCTAAATAAGTTAGATCGTCCCTACTCCTAGATTAGTGCGGGCTAGCAGTCTAAATTCACTACTAGCTCGCCGCAGTCTTGACTTGAAACTAGTTGACGGTCATTTGTCCGATCGATTTAGCGATAGTAACGATAGTCACGGTCGTAATCGCGACGGTAGCCGCGATCGTAGCGACCGCGATCGTCATATCTCGACCGCCAGCGGGCGCGAGCTTCCCGTTCCCGTACCCATTCTAGCCGCCGTTGCCGCTGTATTTCCCACCGGGAATAGCCGCGATCGTAACCCCGATCTCGATATTGAGGGCCGATCTTGAGAATAACTTGAGCGTGCAGATCTCCGGCTGGTGTAAGGCTGGATGCAGGATTGTTAGTTGCCGCCATAGCTGACGATGCTGGCAAGATCGCTATCGCACTCAGCAGTCCAACTGCTAATGAAGTAAGTTTTGACATATATAAATCATCCTATGTGACGTAAGTTTTTCTCGTCAAATTTATAGGTTGAGTCTCGTCCAGATAAGTAGGTTAATCTAAGTTTAGCGCGAGGTTTATGTCTGCATCATCAATCAAAAGTACCGATTAGCCACTCTCGATCGCTATCTAAAGTCACGGTCTAGTTAGCAAAACAACATGACTATAGTCATAAAGTTAGGCTCTGGGCTTTAGGCTCTGGGCTTTGGGAGCATCCCACTTTTTATTTTGCTTAGAGCCGTAATTACAAGCAAACAGGCAGCCAAGCTAAATATCAAAAGCTATACAAACTTCTCACTAATTGTGCCGCTCGATCGTCGTGAGATAAATCCCTAAGTGCGACTTCTAAAGCGGCTAAATCCATCGGTAGATCTGACACGCACCTAGCCTAATGGACGATTTAACAATTCTGGATTGAGAATGAACGATCGTCGTTGGTTAAAGTTTAATTTTCTATTTTTCTCACGATCGCAACCTCAAAGCAACCAGCATTAACTCTCGATCGAGAAACTAGGGATGGGCACTGCTCACAGAATATTTAGAGCCGAAGTAAAGAGAATCTAAACTGTTTGATTCGATCGATTACTCATAGCGAATCCCGGCATCTGCAAGTCTCCCAATTGCTTCACCCAACCTATCGAGATCGGCGATCAGACTGATGCGGACGTAGCCTTCACCACCAATCCCAAACGCATTACCGGGCGTGAAAACCACCCCAGTTTTTTGCATCACCATCAGCGCAAAATCCGTCGAATTCCAACCGACAGCGCAGGGAATCCACAGATACATCGTGGCTTTAGTTGGTTTAATCTTCCAGCCCAGTTTAGATAGTCCTTCGATCGTGAAATCGCGACGTTCGCGATAGCGATTTTGGACTTGGGTGACGTATTCGTCGGGAAGTTCGAGAGCTGTCTGAGCGGCGGTTTGGAGTGCGGCAAAAATACCGTAGTCGAGGTTGGTTTTGAGGGTGCGAAGTCCTTGGATGATCTGACTATTACCGACGACAAAACCGACGCGCCAGCCAGCCATATTGTAGGTTTTGGAGAGGGTATGGAACTCGACGCCGATTTCCTTGGCACCGGGGATTTCTAACAGGCTGGTGGGCTTGTAGCCGTCAAAGGCGAGTTCGGCGTAGCACAGATCGTGAACTAACATGATTTTGTACTCGTGGGCAAAGGCGACGACATCCTCAAAGAAGGCACGCGAAGCAGTTGCGCCAGTCGGATTGCTGGGATAGTTGAAGAAGAGAATTTTGGCTTTGCGGGCGACATCTTCGGGAATATCGTTGAGATCGATTTCCCAGTCATTCTCCGGCTTGAGGATAATATTATGAATCTTAGCACCCGCGATCGCAGGCCCCCGAAAGTGGACGGGATAAGCGGGACTGGGCACTAAGACTGTATCGCCAGGGTTGATATATGCTAGCGCTAGATGTCCCAAGCCTTCTTTGGAACCCAGCAGGGGTAAAGCTTCACTATTGGGGTCGAGGGTAACACCGTAGCGACGATAATACCATTTGGCGATCGCGCCCCGAAAATTGGCGGTACCTTCAAAAGGCGGGTAGCCATGATTGGTAGCTTCATCGAGCGCATCCTTAGCTGCGGCAATGACTGGCGCTGGTGCGGCACCGTCTGGGTTGCCCATCCCCAAGTCAATCAGATCGATGCCCTGGCGACGAGCATTTGCTTTGAGTTCATCTAACCGCGCAAATACATATTGGGGTAACGATTGGAGGCGTTCGGCAGGACTAATCCAGTCTAAGGTCAGTGTCTATAATTATTAATGCAGTTCAATCTGTTGGCATCCTTCGGCTCGCGTGATGAGGCAACGGTTACGCTTTGTCTCATCCGACTGGATCGGTGATGAGTAATCTCCCCAGTCGAGAATTCGATCGAAGTGCGTGTATCTAGAATATCAGGTTCGATCGGGCAAAGCCCACACTTTACGAACGATTGGAAACTTCGCAGCATCCGATCTTTGCTCGTTAGTCTAAATCGCGGGTCTTCAACAGATCGGGCAACTTTATTGCCATTCGATCGTCTTGTCTCTATATCTCAGCTCACCGATCGCTCTAACAGTACCATGCCTAAGTTTTCAATCTTTATTCTAATCGGCATTGGCACGATCGCCGCGACATTTTTTGTGCCTCAATTTCCCGGAGCTGCTAGGGCACGCAAACTCAAAGCTTGCGTCGATCCGCTGCCAATTTCCAAACGGGTAACGCTGACACTCAAGGCTGACAAAAAAGAGGTGGAGAACAATAAAACTGTCTTCCGACCGATTGCCGAAAAAGCGACTGTGAAGCCTGGAGATATTATTAAATACACCGTAATTGCCAAAAATAATAGCCGCTGTCCACTCAAGAATTTAATTCTCAAGCAACCGATTCCTA
>NZ_JANLWO010000615.1:0-6539 GCF_031364565.1 Chamaesiphon sp. OTE_20_metabat_361 | reverse complement strand
GTAGACTTCTGGCATGAGTATATCAACCAGCCGACGGTATTTGTCGGTAACTCGATCGGGGCGTTGCTGAGTTTGATGTTGGTAGCGCATCATCCCGAAATTAGTGCGGGTGGCGTGTTGATTAATTGCGCGGGTGGATTGAATCATCGCCCTGACGAGCTGAATTTCCTACTGCGGAATGTGATGGGGATATTCACCAATATTGTCGCATCCCCAGCCTTCGGTCAATTTCTATTCGATCGAGTCCGCCAGAAAGCCCGCATTCGGAGCAGTCTGTATCAGGTCTATCCGCGCCGTGAAGCCGTCACTGACGAACTAATCGACATTATCTACGAACCAGCTTGCGATCCGGGCGCACAGCAAGTTTTCGCCTCGATTCTCACCGCACCGCCAGGGCCGACGCCTGAATCGTTATTACCAGGAGTTACGAAACCTTTGCTGGTATTATGGGGAGAAAATGACCCGTGGACGCCGATAAAAGGTGCGGCTGTGTATCGGGAACTCGCTGCTAAAGGACAACCGATTCAGGTGGTGTCGATTCCGAATGCGGGGCATTGTCCGCATGATGAGTATCCAGAGGTTGTCAATCCGGCGATTTTGGAATGGTTGGCAGGGATAAAGTGATGAGGGAATTTTTTAAGATTGCTAGATAATGGCAGGTATGGCGTGGCACATGTAGCAAATTGACGATTTGACCCATCGGATGATGTTGCAGATCGTCAAAAGTTTCACAAATATGTTAGCTACATATGATTTTGAATGGGTATTGCCCGGTTGCGGGCGCGATAGTGTAGACCTTGTAATAGGCACAAGCAGATGCAAAAATGTATTAACTGGATAATCAAAATTATCTGCGGTACATTCGATCGAGCTAGCAAGATATAATTAATGTTTGGATCGAGCGATCGGCTATGAATGCACTCACGGAATTACAACAATGGTATGCCTCTAACTGTAATGGTGAATGGGAACATAGCTATGGTATCAAGATCGAGACATTAGATAATCCCGGCTGGTTTCTGCAAATAGAACTTGAGGAAACAAATCTTCAAAATAGTTATTTTGTTAGTACTGAAGTAGAGCATGATGAAAATGATTGGTATATTTGTAAGGTTGAGAAGAATAGATTTGAAGCATTAGGCGATCCTACTAAATTAAACAAATTAATTGAGATTTTCTTAGACTGGGCAAAGTCTCAGAATGCTGAGTGGTTGACGCCGCCATCATTAGGAGATTTGCAATTACAAGCCGATCGAGATTTTTATAATCTATTAATCGCTGCCCCAAGCTCTTCAGAGATCTGTCATCACGATCGCTGCAATAAGTTCCAGCTTGAGTATAGTGTGATGTGTGCAGAGCATCATTTTGAAATGCTGCGGAATTATCCATTCTCGGACACGATGGGAAGTAAGGGCGGCAATTTTGAAAATAATGATGGCGAGAGCTGCAATCTGATCTGAATTTGCGATCGGTCGATCGTGAGGCAAAATTCAGACGAGTTCGAGAGTTCGATCGATAGCTTAAAATGTATATTTATCGATCGTCTAATCTTGGCGATCGAGTTTTAAATTAAATTCGATATCTTGTAGGGTGGGCAGTGCCCACCACTAAAGTTTCGCGAAAATTATAGGGCTTAAAATTATTAAACTGACCTACTTAGTTTGTATCCAATTCTCCAGTATTTTGGTTAAAATAGAAACAGTTCCGATCGGAGAAAACATGGATTTTCGCGCACTGTCACCATTTGGGATCGAGCTTCATGGAGTCGAAATTACCACGCTCCAAGCTGAAGATATCGATGCTTTGAAGAACGCCCTTGCCAATCATGGATTTGTCGTCTTCCGCCAGCAGTTGGCGAATGATGCGGAATTTGTCAGTTTTCTCGATCGATTGGGGCGATTAACATTTACCATTGGTGAGACGCCCGTCGCGCATCAACCCGAGCTGAATGTAGTCAGCAATATCGGACGGACTACCCCACCTCGGAGCGTGTTTCATACTGATACTAGCTATATCGCACAGCCGCCTGCGTATACAGCCTTGCGGGCGGTGACAATCCCCACAACTGGTGGCGGGACGTTATTTTCGGATCAATATCGGGCTTATGAAACGTTGCCCAATTCAGTCAAAGAGCGGCTTGCGGACGCGCGGGTGCTACATGTCGTATCTGGTTTGACGCTAAAGGAAGGGGAAACCCAGAGCTGGCACCCCTTATTCAAGCGGCATCCGCTTTCCGGTCGGCTGGCGCTATTTCTATCGACACCAGAACGCTGTCAGGAAATCGCTGGGATTGCGCCAGCGGAAGCTAGGCGGATAATTCGGTTACTTTACCAACATTCTATTCGCAACTATCGCTTGTACCGCCATCAGTGGCGATCGGGTGATATTATTATTTGGGACAATCGGTGTACGATGCACCGTGCCGACCATTCGGCAGTTATTGGCGATCGATTATTACATCGCGGTCTGGTACTAAGTGCGTAAAATATCCTCATATCTCTAGTTTAGATCGAAGCCAGCTAATTCATGTGTTAGTGTGGAGCAAGCCGGAAAATTTTGGCTGAAGATGTAACGCACCTTGAAAATTAAATATGAGCACGATTAAAGTCGAAGTCTGCGAAATTTTGGAGATAAAACCGCATGGAAATGCTGATGCGCTAGAATTAGCCACCGTTCAAGGTTGGCAAATGTGTGTCAAAAAAGGCGTGCATCAACCTGGCGATTTAGTGGTCTATTTCGAGCAGGGTACAGTGTTAACTAAAGAAGTTGCCGAACGCTTGAATGTTGGTGCCTATTTATCTGAAAAAACTGATATTAATGGCGATCGCGTGTTGGTAGTTCACCGGATTAAATTACGGGGAGAACCTTCGTTTGGATTGGTCGTTCATCCCGAAGAGGGGATGAAATTAGGTGATGATGTAGCCGAGTTTTATAGTGCGACTAAGTACTTCCCACCAGTTAAAGGTAATGCTGGCGATAGCGCAACTGACGATCCTTATTTTCCGAAATATACTAATCTGGAAAATATGCGGAGCTACCCTTGTTTATTAGCAGTCGGCGAAGCAGTTGTAGCTACTGAAAAAATTCATGGTACTAATGCTAGGGTTGGTTTTGTGTGGCACACGGATGAAGAACAGCCGACAATGATGGCGGGTTCGCGAACTTTGCGGCGCAAAGAACCAGAAGATCCGAACACGATGGTGGCAAATACTTACTGGTTTCCCCACACATTAATTGGTGTCAAAAATCTGTTAGCACACTTGCAAAGTCAAGGACACAAACAAGCGGTCTTATATGGGGAAGTATACGGACAAGGAATTCAAGCTTATACTTATGGTGCCAAAAGAATGAGTTTCCGTGCTTTCGATCTGATGTTGGATGGTAAATATGTCGATTATCCAACTTTCAAAGCTCTATGCGATCGGCATCAAGTAGAGCAAGTACCATTAGTATATGAAGGTGCTTTTTCCCTAGATATTATTCGCGGATTTTCCGATGGTGATTCCCTCATCGGCGGTACGCACGGTAGGGAAGGTGTGGTTGTTAAACCGATGGTAGAAAGGGACGATCCGAAGTTTGGCAGGGTGATTCTCAAGTATATCGGCGATCGCTACTTATTTGGTAAAGTTGCAGAACAAGATACTACTGATGTCTAGAGGATTTTCAATCTTTAGAATACCTTTTGTGCCCCATTATTTACTTTGAACATCGATCGAACCACGATACTGCTCGACGATTTATTTAGCAATTGCCAATCGATCGCCCGAACCACATGCCCAACGGGTGCGCGAGCGCTTCCCTACAGTTGTCTTTCAACAAGAGAGGATTTGCCAAGTTCTAAGAACTTGGCGGTCCTTCTCAATTAATCTTTCAACAACCGGAGACCACTTAAAATCACCAGCACGGTAGAACCTTCATGACCCAAAACGCCCAAGGGTAGGGTCATATTGCCAGTAAAATTGGCGATTAGCAGTATGACAATAAAGCTGAGGGCAAAAATGATGTTTTGTTTGACAATTCGCTCAGAGCGACGACCGAGCCGAATGGCATACTCTAATTTCTCCAAGCGGTCTGCCATTAATACCACATCTGCTGTTTCCAGTGCCACGTCACTCCCCGCTGTTCCCATCGCAATTCCGACGGATGCCTGAGCTAGAGCGGGAGCATCATTAATTCCATCACCCACCATCGCCACTGAGGGGTATTGTTGCTGAAGCTGGCGAATTACCTCCAGTTTATCTTCAGGTAAAAGTTCTGCATACACTTTATCGATCCCAATTTCCCAGCCAATACTGTCGGCTGTCCGCTCGTTATCGCCCGTTAACATCACAACCCGATCGACTCCCAACCGTTTTAAATGGACGATCGATCGAGCTGCTGCGGGTCTGACGGTATCGGCAACTGCGATAATTCCCAGAATGCGATCGGCATCAGCCACCCAGACAACAGTTTTGCCATCCTGTTCCCACTGCTGGCTTTGTTCGGTCAGCTCGTCTGGCAGCAGGTTTACTTGGACTCGAACAAATTCGGCTTTACCAACTACAGCTATTTTTCCCTCAACTTCGCCAATAATCCCCCGTCCAGGCTCAGAACGAACATTAATGGCTTCAGTCCATACCCAGCCTTGTTTTTGAGCCGCATGAACGATCGCCGCCCCGATCGGATGCTCGGACAAACTTTCTAAAGCAGCCGCCACTTGAAGTAATTTGTTTGAATTGTCAACCGCCATGACTCGGACGACTTGAGGTTTGCCCATTGTCAGGGTTCCAGTTTTGTCAAAGGCGATCGCTTTAACTTGCCCGATTGCTTCTAACTGCGCGGTATTCTTGAACAAAATCCCATGCCGTGCCCCATTAGCGATGCCCGATAATAGTGCTGGCATCGTTGCTGCCATTAATGCACAGGGCGAAGCTACCACCAGAAAAATTAGGGCGCGATAAACCGTATCTTCCCACGTCCAACCGAGTAGAAATGGTGGTAGAGTACCTAGCAAAATGCCGATAAACACGATCGCTTTGGCATAGCCACGCTCGAACCGTTCGATAAATTGTTGAGATGGTGGTATTTCAGTCTGAGCCTGTTCTACCAAGCGAATTACCCGCTGAATCAGACTACTTTCTGGTGGCTGATGAATCTGAATTTTTAACGCGCCAGTACCATTAATCGTCCCAGCAAACACCTCATCTCCAACAGTCTTCTCAACGGGCATCGATTCACCCGTAATCGGAGCTTGGTTTAACGAACTAAAGCCCTCAGTGACAATCCCATCCGTCGGTACCAATTCTCCTGGCTTAACGAGAACGCGATCGCCGATTTCTAACTCAGCCACTGCTACCATCTGCTCTTGCCCATCTACGAGCTTGCGGGCGGTATCGGAAGTCAGACTCATCAGCCCCTGAATACTCCGCTCGGTGCGGCTCATTGCGTAGCCCTCCAGCACGCCGCTGATGGCAAAAATCAGAATCAACATCGCCCCGTCAACGATGAAATAATACTCTTTGCGCCACAGCCCCAAGATAGCTGCTCCCAATGCTGCCACAATCATCAATAGGTCTACATCGAGTTCTTTTTCCCGCCAAAGGGTAGTCAATCCTTCACGGGTGCTTTCATATCCCCCAATGGCATACGCAGCAGTCAGAATCAGCAAACTCACTCCCAGCCACCCGCGATTGAGACTTACCCAACCCAGTAACACCAGCAGGGCACAAACTCCAGCCGCGATCGCTTCGGGATGTTCTTTGAATAGCGATTCCGCAAAGCGGAGGCTACGCCAACGCCAACGGGAGCTAGACACAGCAGGGAAAGACATAACCACCTATATATTGCCTTCATACCCTACACCTTAACATTGATGTTAATGTCATTGACGATTCGCACATCACGGGTGTGGTAGAAGCGGAGCAAGCATTCTGGCAGGATAAAGAGTGGCAAAATCGGCTTGAGCAAATTCCAGATCGTTCGCTCCTAATTATTGGCTATGTGCCTTCGGTACTGTAGTTATCCCGTAACTATCGGGGGAGTTATGCAAAGTTTACGATGCCTCGATCGATTATTTCACCTTTGCTATTAAGTCCAGTTAGGAGAATTTGGTCTTGATAGACTTCGACGATGCCAAAGCTATGAACGCTTTTAGCGAACGCTGTCCAGTCTTGAGCCTTAACTGGATACAAGCCAGCACCGCCACCGCCACAGACCATATAAGTAGTGCCGTCGATCGGTTTCGATCGTTGATAATTATGATCGTGACCGTTAATCCACAGCCGAACTTTGTGTTTTTTGAGGATGGGAGTGACATCTTTTTCCATCATCTTATTCACTTCATAGACACCAGCCGAATAAATATTGTGATGTCCATAAACGATATTCCACTTCGCTTTACTAGCTGCTAATGCGCGATCGAGCCAGTCTAATTGTCTTACGCGTTCGGGCGATTGTGGATTGACGATATCGTTAGTATTCAAGACAAAGAATCGCACGTCACCTCGACCGTGCATATAGTAACGCTGACCCTGCATATTAAATTCAGGATAAGCAACTTG
>NZ_JANLWO010000606.1:0-9077 GCF_031364565.1 Chamaesiphon sp. OTE_20_metabat_361 | reverse complement strand
ATTTACCTTCCCGGTGGTCGATAAAATTGCGATCGATCGATCGAGGCGTGGCTACCGCTAGCACAGGACGCATTCAGCCCGTCCCAGTCAGTCCGGTCGTCTTTGCGGGTGTCGTACCCATCGGGCAGGAAATGACCGCCCTCAAGAGCCAAATTAACAGCTTAGTGGCAAAATACGATTACCTCTCCCCTGGGATGTTTTTCATGGAAGTGGATACAGGTAATTATTTAGATATTAATGGCGAAAAAACTTTTCCCGCAGCCAGTACGATCAAGTTACCAATTTTGATGGCATTATTTCAAGCCGTCGATACTGGCAAAGTTCGCCTCAATGATACCCTGACAGTCAGACGCGATTTAATTACAGGCGGTTCGGGCGAACTCCAAAATAGTCCGGGTGCAAAATTGAGCGTGTTTAAAACAGCCACGATGATGATCGCCATTAGCGACAATACAGGTACGAATATGATTATTGACAAGCTAGGAGGGAAGCTGGCGCTCAATCGTCAATTCAAGAGCTGGGGACTGCGAAAAACAGTCATCAACCGCCCATTGGGAGACTTTAAAGGGGCGAATACAACTAGTCCCGCCGATCTCGTAAGATTGTCAGCCTTACTTGCCAAGCATCAATTAATTAGTGAAGCCAGCCGGAGTAAAGTGTTAGATATTCTCAATCAAACTGAAAATCGGAAACTCCTCCCCGCCGGATTGGGTAAAGGTGCCGCGATCGCCCACAAAACTGGTACGCTAGGACGATTGATTGGCGATGCCGGAATCATTGAAATGCCCAATGGCAAGCTCTATTTGGCGGGTATTTTTGTGAAGCGATCGTTTAACGATATTCGCGCTCGCAGTTTTGTCCAGGAAGTATCGAAGCTGACTTATAACTATATTAATAATCGCCAAGTAAGCCAGAAGTAGAGGGTAAGAGGTAAGAGGTAAAAGGTAATGGGTAAAAGGTAAAAGGTAAAAGGTAAAGGGTAAAAGGTAAAAGGTAAGAAGTAATTTTATGATGGTGGGTGCTGCCTATTATTTTAGACTGTAGGTTGGGTTGGGCCGCGAAACCCAACGCCCCACCAGAGTTACAGGTTGGGATTGTTGGGTTTCATTCTTCAACCCAACCTACAGATCCTTGTTGTGAGCTAATTTTAGAAACGTAGAAACGTAGGGTGGGCAATGCCCACAGACCATATAAAGCCGAAGCAATAAGAGTTTAAACTGTTTTATTCGATTACCTACGGTACGCTAAGCGATCGAGCAATCTCTATACTAGTCGAGCGATTTTAACCACTCTCAATATCCACATTACTATGTCAAAAACTGTTTGTGGGCAGTGCCCACCCTACTGGCTGGTTGCACTCGATCGGTTAGTCGATAAAGATATGTTAGTATTGGTAAATTTGTCTTATCAATTCAATCTGCATGACTCCAATTATTAGAAATGTAAGCGAGTCCGATTTTGATGGTATTCTCGATCTTCAGTCTCGCAATTTGTATAGTCAGTTAGCGCCAGCAGAGTTGGCGGGTGGATTTGTGACGACACCATTTACGCCCGAATTGCTTCGACAATTGCGATTGCAAGATGGTGTATTTGTAGCTGAAGATGCAGGGCAGATCGTCGGTTATTTACTGGCTGGGGATTGGACGTTTTTCTCGCAGTGGGAGATTTTCAGGGTGATGGTCGATCGACTACCCAAATTGAGATTTAAAGGTAGAGAAATTACTGTCGATAGCAGTTTTCAGTATGGGCCGATCTGTCTCGATCGAGCTATTCGGGGTAGTGATATCTTTCCGCAGCTATTCGATTTGATGCGATCGAGTTTCGCACCCAAATTTCCAGTCGGCGTAACTTTTATCAATAAACTAAATCAGCGATCGTTTGCCGCACATACCCGCAAACTCAACCTAGAAATAATCGATGAATTTGAGTTTAATGGTAATTCGTTTTATATGTTGGCATTTTTAACTAGGCTTTAGAGATTAGGCTTTAGGCTTTAGGGATTAGGTAATAAACTGTTCGGCAAAGTGGACGATCTTACCTCTTACCTTTTACCTCTTACCTCTTACCTTTTACCCTCTACCCCTAAGATCGCATCCAGCCGATCCTGGGGAATATTAAAGATGTGGTGAGAAATCGGCAATCGGATCGGGAAATTATGACCAGTAGCAGCTTGGGATTTCATCTGTGTGGGTATCGGGTGAGAGAGGAACTATTTCGCGATGCTAAAACTGTCGTGTATCGGGCAGAGCCAATTGAGCCAAAATCAGCCAGTCAGCCGAAATCGGTAGTTATCAAATTATTGACAGCCGCGTATCCAACCGAGCGCGAATTACTCAATTTTCGCCATCAGTATCTGCTGCTCCAGGGGCGCGACGCCAGCACTGCCAAACATCTCGATTTACCGGGGGTCGTGAGGGTTTACAGCTTAGAGGCATCCGATCTCGGCTATGCGTTGGTGATGGAGGATTTTGGGGGCATCTCGTTGGTAAGTTATCGCCAAAATAATTGCTTACCCGTGGTGGATGTCCTCCAGATCGCGATCCAGTTGGCGGATACGTTGCACGCACTGGGACGAGCGCGGATCGTCCATAAAGATCTCAAACCGGGCAATATTCTGATAAATCCGACTACTCGACAGGTGAAGTTGACTGATTTTGGGATTGCGTCCCTGTTACCGCGCGAATATTTAGAATTGCAAAGTCCGAGCTGGTTGGAAGGCACGCTGGCTTACTTAGCGCCCGAACAGACGGGGCGGATGAATCGGGGGATCGATTATCGGACTGATTTTTATGGTTTGGGAGTAACTTTATCCGAATTACTGACTGGGAAATTGCCATTTGAGATGGCAGATCCGCTCGATTTGATTCATTGTCATCTGGAGCGGGAGGCGGTGCGGATCGATGTGGTGAATCCCGCAGTACCCGCAGTAGTCGCCGAAATTGTGGCTAAGTTGATGGCGAAACAGGCGGAGGATCGGTATCAGAGTGCGTTGGGACTCAAGTATGACTTGGAGTACTGTTTGCAGCAGTGGCAGACAACGGGGAGAATCGGCGCGTTTGCATTGGCGCAGCGGGATGCGAGCGATCGATTTATGATTCCCGAACGGCTGTATGGACGGGAATTAGCTGTCAAAAGTTTACTCGATACGTTCGATCGAGTGGCGGCGGGGGGGAGCGAATTGGTATTGGTGGCGGGCTGTTCGGGGATTGGCAAAACGGCGCTGATTAACGAAGTTCACAAACCAATTACGCGTCAGCACGGCTATTTTATCAAGGGTAAATTCGACCAATTCAATCGAAATCTGCCGCTGTGGGGCTTCGTTCAAGCCCTGCGGGATTTAATCGCGCAGTTGACGAGCGAAGGTGAAGATCGCGTAGCCGCATGGAAAGGTCAGATTTTGGCAGCGGTGGGGCATAACGGACAGGTGCTAATCGCCGCCATTCCGGAGCTAGAGCGGATTATCGGCGCACAGCCGCCTGCTATCGAGTTAGCGCCAGCGGAGGCACAGCAGCGATTTAGTGGCTTATTTCAAAAGTTAATTGCGGTATTTGCCACCCCCGAACACCCCCTGACAATCTTTTTGGATGACTTGCAGTGGGCGGATGCTGCTTCTCTGGAGTCGATCGAGCTATTGATGGCAGGTAGGGGCTATTTACTGATTTTGGGGGCGTATCGGGACAATGAAGTGGCATCGAGGCACTTATTGATGTTGACGATCGAGCGATTGCAGCAAGCCGATCGAGCGATCGGCACGATTAGTCTAGCACCGTTGACCTTCGATGATACGGCGCGATTGGTCGCAGATACGTTACGGTGTCCACGCTCCCGAACCCAACCCCTAACCGAACTCATCTTCCTCAAAACCGAAGGGAATCCGTTTTTTACCACCCAGTTTCTCAAGGCTTTATATGACGCGGGTGAGATCTGGTTTAATGCCCAGGGCAATTGGGAATGTGACATCGCCAGCATCCAAACTTTGGCACTGAGCGATGATATTGTCGAATTTATGGCAGCCCAGCTCCAAAAATTGCCGCCGCCAACCCAACAGCTCCTCAAATTAGCCGCCTGTATCGGCAATAGTTTCGACCTTCAGACCCTGGAAATCGTTGCCGAACAGTCGCGATCGAGTGTGGAAACTCTACTGTGGCAAGCATTAGAGGCTGGTTTGATTTTGCCTAGCGGCAAAATATACAAATTCGACCAGGATTTACAGGATTTGGAGGATTTACAGGATTATGTTGCTGGTGGGAGTCATGCTCCCGACGACTCGCCCAGTCTCCCAGTCGCCCATTCGCCCATTCGCCCAGTCTCCCCCACTCCCCCACTCCCCCACTCCCTACCCTCTACCCTCTACCGCTTCCTGCACGATCGCGTCCAGCAGGCGGCATATTCCTTAATTTCCGAGCAGCAACAACAAACGCACTTACAAATCGGACGGTTGTTACTCGCCAATACTCGATCGCAACCGCCGCTCGCAAATTTGTTTGAGATCGTCAGTCATTGGAATAAGGCGAAGGCATTGGTGCAGGAGCCAGCCGAACGTGCGCTGCTGGCACAGCTCAATCTCCAAGCGGCGCGGCAAGCCAGAGCTGCCAATGCTTATGGTGCAGCCTTTAGGTATGCACGGATCGGCACGGAGATCCTGGGCGAGTCGGGATGGACGCAGCAATATCCGCTGACGCTAGCACTCTATGAAACACTCGCCGATGCGGCTTTCCTCAGTGGTGACTTTGAATCGGTACCTGGATTGGTGCAAATTGTCTTAGAGCGCGCGCGGACGCCGCTCGATCGCGCTAAAAGCTATGAGACGATGATTCGGTATCATGGGATTAAAAAGCAATATCAACAGGCGATTGCTAGTGGGCTAGCAATCCTGCAACAATTAGGGACTAAAATATCTCCAAAACCCGATCGCTTAACGCTGCTGCGAGAATTAGTTAAAACAAAAATTGCCCTGATGGGTAAATCAAACGAGCGATTGTTAGCTTTACCAGAGATTGTCGATCCAAAAAAAATTGCCCGATTGAACATCTTGAATCTGTTACAGTTTTCAGCTTTTTTCTGTTCGCAGGAATTGATGGCGGTTGTGAGTTTTGTAGGTATTCGACTGACTTTGCGGGATGGTAATACCCCTTGGGTGGCGAGTTTTTATGCTACTTACTGCATTGTAATTTCTAGTTTGGGTGAATTAAAACAGGCTTATCGAATCGCGCAACTGGCAATTATGCTAGCCGATCGGTATGCTAATTTAGCAGTTACCGGACGAGTAAAAGTAATTGCGCCTTGGTATGCTCTACCTTGGCAAGAGCCGTTGCGCGGCACGATCCCGATGTTGGATGAGAGTGTGCGGCTGGCGATCGAGGGTGCCGATTTACAATATATCGGTATCAATGCGGGGGTCGCGATCGCCACGAGATTTTACGCTGGCATCCCGTTAGATGAAGTAGTCGATCGCCTAGAGGCAGCAGCAGCATTAATCGTCCGCTCGAAGGACGAAAATAGCCAGCAGTTTTTCGATCTGATGCGACAGACGATCGTTAATTTACATACACCATCAGATCGACCGACGGATATTTTTAAGGGGCAAGATGAGATCTCATTAGTATCTCAGTGGCAATCTAAAAATGAAGCCATCCTGTTATCGACGATGTATGGTTTCCAAACTTTGCTGGCTTATCATTTTGAAGATATTCCCAATGCTTTAATCTCTGCCGACGCTCAATTACCCTATGAGTACTCAGCCAAGGGCGGTTACTCGATCGCGCGAATTTGGCTATTTGATGCCCTGACGCGATTGGCAGCCTATTCCCACAGCGACAAACGAGTTCAGCAAAAATTACTCAAGCGCATCGATGCGGCTCACCGCGAGTTAGGCAAACGCGCTCGATCGATGCCCGGTAATTTTCAACACCAATACGATTTGGTAGCCGCCGAAAAATGTCGGGTGTTGGGCAATTTTAGTCGAGCGATCGAATTGTACGATCGAGCGATCGCGGGAGCTAAGGCAAATGAATACCCGCAAGAAGAAGCCTTAGCCAACGAACTGGCGGCTAAATTTTATCTAGCTTGGGGCAAAGCCAAAATTGCCGCAGTTTACATGCAGGCGGCTTATTATGGCTATGTCTTATGGGGAGCTAAAGCCAAAACCGCCGACCTCGAACGCCGCTATCCGCAGCTCTTAGCGCCGATTTTAGCTGCCCGTCAGGTCGAAGTTGATGCTCTGGCAACGCTAACTCAGATTACCAATTATGCCGCCGTCCCGCCCGAGCGGACGGATGCGACTGGTTTCGATCTGGCGATCGTCATTCAAGCCGCCCAAACCCTAGCAAGCACGATCGAACTAACCGAACTCATCCGGCAACTAAGTGAAATCCTGCTCCAGAATTCTGGCGCTCAGACGTGTATTTTAGTCTTGCCAGATGACGATCCCGATCGCTGGCTGATTCGCTCCCAAAGTGTCATTGCCAAGGGTACCCAGGCGACGACGACCCAGCTATCGCAACCGTTAGCCGATGGGTTTGACTATCCCGCTAACTTAATTTACGCGATTAAAAATACCCAGCAAGCGGCGCTCTTGGACGCGCGGCAACCGTTGGCGATTCCCGACCTCTATTTACTCGAACATCAACCTGCGAGCGTCTTTTGTCTGCCGATCGTCAAACAAGAGCGCGTCTTAGGCGTGGTGTATTTAGAACACCGTCACCAGCCCGCCATTTTTACCCAGCAGCACCAGACCGTAATTACCTTTTTATGTCACCAAGCCGCGATCGCGCTAGATAATGCTCGGTTATACAAATCTCTCGTCCAACGTTCGGCGGCGATCGAAGCTTCCCTAGATGGCTTTGCAATCCTCGATCGCGATCGGTTTATTTATCTCAATCAGAGCCATGCCGATCTGTTTAGCTATACCGTCGCCGAACTACTCGGTCGCCATTGGCGCTGCTTGTATACTCCCGACCAGCTCCAACAGATTGAGAGCGTAGCCTTCCCCGCGATCGGTAAATGTGGTCGCTGGCGCGGTGAAGCGATCGCGCTCCGCAAAGACGGTAGCACTTTCAATCAAGAAGTCACCTTGTTTTCACTTGACAACGGTAAACTAATCTGCATCTGTCGAGATATTACCGATCGCCAGACGATGGAGATCGCCCTGCGTCAGTCCGAACGACAGTATCAAAAGTTAGCTGATAATATTCCGGGCATTATCTATCAGTTTCGGATCGCGCCGGATGGCAGTATGTCCTATCCTTACGTCAGTTCGGGCTGCTGGGAACTACTCCAACTTACTCCCGCCGAGGTGATGGCTGATGCTAACTGCGCGCTCGATACGATCCATCCCGAAGATCGCATTCAGTTGCGCGGAGTGATGGCTCAGTCCGCACGCCAGATGACGCCGATCGCCTGGGAAGGGCGGATGCTGCCGCGTGCTGGTGGCATTAAATGGATTAAGTATGCCGCGCGTCCGGAACTCCAACCGGATGGCGCGATCGTCTGGGATGGGGTGATGCTCGATATTACCGAACAGCAAGCTGCGTTACACGAACGCAAAATCGCCGAAGCCAAACTCTCGCAGACCAATCACCGCCTCGAATCAACCAACCAAGAACTCCAACGCGCCACCCGACTCAAAGACGAATTTCTCGCCACCATGAGTCACGAACTCCGCACTCCCCTCAATGCCATTCTGGGGATGTCGGAAGCTTTACAGGATGACGAAGTTTTCGGCACACTCAACCTTCAACAACTAGAGGCGATCGCGACAATCGAGCAAAGTGGCGAACATCTATTATCACTGATTAACGATATCCTCGATGTTGCCAAAATTTCCGCAGGTAAACTCGAACTCCATCTCGATCGCGTCTGTTTGACCGAACTGTGTAAATCTAGCTTACTTTTAGTCAAACCCCAAGCGATCGCCAAGCAGATTCAGATCGAAACCCAGTTAGCGGTTTCGCTAGATTGGATCGCTGTAGACGAACGCCGGATGCGGCAAGTGCTGATCAATTTACTCAATAATGCTGTCAAATTTACGCCTCCTGGCGGTCGGGTTAAATTGAGTGTCAGCATCGCAGCGGCGGATGGGGCTTGGTTGTGTTTTTCCGTCAGCGATACAGGAATTGGGATTAGGGATGCCGATCTCGCCAAGCTGTTTCAACCCTTCGTCCAAATCGATAGCAGCCTCAATCGCAAATACTCCGGCTCTGGCTTGGGGCTGGTGCTAGTCAAGCAAATTGTCGAATTACATGGCGGTACGGTGACGATCGCGAGCGAAGTTAACAAAGGCAGTTGCTTTAGCGTGATGCTACCCCCGGATTGCTGGCAGCTAGAGTCAACCCCCAGCCAGACGATCGCCGATCGAGATCCCCCCGCCCAGCCGCGTGTTGCGCCGACGATTTTACTAGCTGAAAGTAGTGAAGTCATTATCGATACTTTCGCCAACTATCTCACCGCCAAAGGCGATCGCGTCATCGTCGCTCGCACTGCCCCCGCCGCGATTGCCTCGGCTCACAGCCACGCTCCCGATCTCATTTTGCTCGATCTCCAACTTGCGAGCGCGGATGGGGGAGCGACCCTCTCGGCGCTATGCCGCTCCCCCATCCCCGTTATCGTCATGACGGCTGGTTTTAGCACTGAGGATCGCGATCGCTGTTTGCAACTTGGCGCGGCGGCTTACCTCACCAAACCCATCAAATTGATCGAATTGCACCAGCTCATTCAAGAATCCTTGAGAGGGGAGATGGGAGATGAGAGATGGGAGACGGGAGCAAGATTGTCTATATTTAAATCGACCAAAGATTAATCTTGAAGTATGGTTGGGTATACTAAATACATACCCGACCGATAGATTTAGGGTGTTGCTGATTTAAGGTATGATTTGCCCTCACCCCGCCCTCACCTGCGGTTCAGGCTCCCCTCACCCAAGCTTGGGAGAGGGGTTGGGGGTGAGGGCAAGATCTACGCATCGTACCCAAATTCAGCAATGCCGGAAATACAATTTCCCACACTCCCCCCTTTCCCACCCCACACCCCGAACCCATGAACTCAACAAACGACCTCGACGCACTCGAAACCATCTACAC
>NZ_JANLWO010000540.1:0-3907 GCF_031364565.1 Chamaesiphon sp. OTE_20_metabat_361 | reverse complement strand
CTTCTGCGCCCCAACCAAAAAGCACTGCCGCCCAGAATGCCAACGGCGGGGATTAAGCCCCAAATTAGATAAGACGGTATTTGATTTTGACTAGTTGCATCGGGATTGACTGCGGTGCTATGTTCGCTAGCTGGCTGCTTTTTCAGGGATTGAGCGTAGAGTTGGGGGGCACGTTGGCTGACTACTAAGTCCCCAGCAAATAGTCCTGTCTTGACTTCAACTAGATCGCCAACGGTTTGCCCGAGGGTGACGGTTGTGGGCTGATAGCTGTCGCCACTTTTGATGTAGACTAATTTCTCTAAATTAGCCTCTACCACTGCACTCGCTGGAATTACTACCACTGGGATAGTGATTTGACTGGTAGCTAATTTGATTTCGGCAAAGGTTCCAGCTTTGAGCAAACCATCTGGATTATCTAATGTTGCTTGAACGGGAACTACCCGGCTCTGGGAGTCCACCGCCGTCACGATCCTCGAAATCTGACCTGAAAACACTTTATCACCCGCTCCAGGCACTTTTACACTAACCTGCTGACCGATTTTTAATCGTCCTAAATCCCGCTCGTAGATATTGGCAGTTGCTAATACTTGCCGATCGTCGGTAATCGTCATTAACTTGGCTCCAGGATCGGCGACAGACTGCCCGATCGTAATTTCTCGATCGGCAATCGTCCCATCGATCGGGGCGGTAATAGTCACTATACCCTGAGCATTCGCTCGATTTCCCAATTGTGCCAGCAGCCCGCGATAACTAGCATCGCTAAGTCTGAGCTGATTTTGCGCGGCGGTTACGGCTGAGTTCGCTTTTTGGACTTGAGCATTAGCTTCGACTACCGATCTTTGGTTCGTCGCTTTTGCCTGTTGCCCCTGGGCTTCGGCTACCTGCTGCTCAGCATCCCGCAGTTCTCGTAGGGGTAATTCGGTTTCGGCTTTGCGGAGTTCGGTTTCGGCTTGGGCTACTCCTGACTGACTTGTGGCTTTGACTAATGCAGTTCGGGCTTCGGCTAGTTTAGCCTGAGATTCCAACATCTGACGGCGTGCCAGTGCCCCACTCTTGTTTAGTTCTACATCCTTTTGGTACCGTTCCTGAGCTAATTCTAGTTCGGTTCGAGCGGAGCTAATCTCGGCGGTGGCGATTTGCTGTTGACGCTGATAGCTGGTTTTCGCCGCTCGAACTACCGAACCACTTTTGACGAGTTGTTGTTCTCGCGCGAGTCTAGATCGAGCGGCTGTTAATTGACTCCGCGCCCGATCTGTTTCAGCGGTGGCGATTTGGGCGATTTTTTGATAACTTTGTTGGGCGAGGTTGCGATCGGTTTGAGCTTGTTGGAGTAGCGCGATTGCTGTCGATCGTTTTTCGAGGGAACTCGTTCGTAGTTCGTTGAGTTCGGGGCTAGACATCCTCGCCAGGATTTGTCCTGCTTTGACTCTCGTGCCAGGTTGTACCAAAAGCTGGACGAGTTTACCCTTAATTGGGGCAGTAACTTCTACTTGTTTGCTGGGTAATAACTCAATCTGTCCGGTAGCGGAAATTTCGACATTCAAGCTTTGTTTTTTGGCAGCAACTGTTTGTACCCCAATCTGTTGAGCCGTTGCTCCATCGACTTGCACTTTGGTACTTTTCGTTCCCTCTTGAGAGCCAAATTCATTACCATGCCCGCCATGAGCGAGTGCTAATGGGGATACTAGCGAGAGCCAGATGGGTAGTAATAGCCAGCTTAACCGCCTCACTGCGCGAATGGCTGGAGCGATCGAGGATGAAGCTGTCTGTGAGTTAGTATTTATAGCCATAGTTGCTCAACTAAACGCTGATAGTTCCCAGTTTGCCAGTGCTAGATGAGATGAATATGAATGCTCATCAACTATTTACTTGCAGACCATTCTTTCCGCCATTGAGCCATCTGAGCGATTTCTGCCTGTTGAGACTTAATGATATTTTGAGCGAGTTTTTGCATCTCTGGACGTTTAGATTTTTTCAATAAATCTTGTCCCATTGTCACGGCACCTTGATGATGGGGAATCATCGCATCGAGGAATCTACGATCGAACCCCGCATCAGCTTTACCCAATGACATACTCATCATCATTGACTGCTTGTGTTCGGCTGTCATTGCCATTTCATGATTCATAGCAGCGTGCCACATTATCGGTGTTGCCGATGCTTTGGGATACCATTGCTTGCGCCACTGTTGCATCTGGGCGATTTCTTTTTGCTGCTCGGCGAGCATACCTTTAGCTAGCTTAATTAGTTCGGGACGTTTGGACTTTTCTAATACTTCCTGAGCCATTACTAATGCACCCTGATGGTGGGGAATCATACTATCGATAAAGCGCAGATCGTAGTTAGCATCAGCGGGGCCAACATCCATACTATGATTCATCATGCCCCCCTTTTTCATGCCATCATGATTCATGCCATCATGATTCATCCCTCCATTTTGGGCAATTGTTGAATTCGATCTGTTGGAAGTCGTGAAGTTAGCGATTGCTAGGGAACCAAAACCAATCGTTCCCGTCACCATCGCGATCGATGTGAGCAATTTAATTTTAGTATTCATAATCAATCTAAATAATCATAATTTTGCCGTTACTACGATTTTAAATGAATGAGATGAAATTAAGATGAAATGGATTGAGTCGAGATTTCACATTAATTTCATTTACAGCAGTTCTAACTTATCCCGAACTAACGTTAGTTACAACTGTCGCGATCGAGGGGACTCTAGTAGTATGATATCTTTCATCTACAGAGGCACTACTAATGTCACCAGTTCAAACGGTTGCAAATTTTACCCCGTATTCGGCGATCGGTACCAATTTAACAGATGTTCGCAAACGCCGCCAGGAGCACGATCCTACTCCCCTCAACGTGCATTTGTGCTGGTACCTCAGTCCCGAACTAGCGGCGGAAGTCAAGCCAGAAATTCTGGCAAGATTGAGTACCCAGCCGCAGCCGATCTATGGGACATTAATCACGATCGACGATCGCACTCTAGCAGACGATCGGGCGGGATTGCCTACGGCGATCGAGTCGCAACTTCCGACTAATACTGGGCAGTTGCCAGCAGACATCCATGGGTATGCCTTTTTCGCCTGTCCATTGCCCCCAGTAACAAGCTTTAGTGCTGATTCCTATGCTAGGGGCGATCGAATGGTACTCAATGGCGATGGCATGTTGTATCGGCTCGGTTTTGAAAACGGCACGGCAATCCTGAAAACACGGATGATGAAAACGCCCTGCTATTATGCCGATCTAGCGGCGCAATTAGTCCCTAAATTTGACAAAATTGGTTATCGGTTTCTTGATGGTGGCATGGTGCGTCACAGCCTGCTATTAGGGACGCGCAACCAGATGAATACCGCGTTTGTAGCAACTAAAGAGCATCTGCTCGCCACCTTCGATGCCGCACGTCCCCACATTATCGATCCCGATTCGCTCGAACTGCTCGAACCGATTGGAGCAGCTAGCAATTGGCAAGGATTGGCTCCCAAACAGCCCGCTTGGTTGACGCAAGTTTTTCAGCCTTATTCTAACCCCGCGCATCCAGTTTGCGACCATCTCCAGTCAGGCGCGGCGGGGGAGTTTATTACGGCAAATTATTCGGCGGGATTGAGTCTCCTGAGTGTTATCGACAGGTTTCGGCGCTGGTATAAGGCTAGGCGCGGTTTAGATGGCATACTTCTCAAAAATCCTTGGGGTGCGTTTACGAATTTAGTGAGATATCGATTTGACAGCCAAAGCTTTGAAAAATGGCGGCTGGTTCTCCCCAATGGCGAACCCGTGATTATCCAGCAAGCGATTCATCAGATGGCGTTGACGGAAGACTATATTATCGTCGGCGACATTGCCTTTAAGATCGAGTTATCCCAAATTTTTGCACCCTTTCTGTTTGGTGGCATCCGTAAAT
>NZ_JANLWO010000524.1:0-5235 GCF_031364565.1 Chamaesiphon sp. OTE_20_metabat_361 | reverse complement strand
GGCTTCGGTCTTAACTGTTAGAACACACTTCTAGCATAATCCCTTGCCCGTGTCCCAGAGCAGTTTCTTTCATCCCTTAGACGACGTTTTAGTCGGCTTAGTTGCTCTGAAGGAGAATCGAGCGGATGTCTGTCGATCGGTTAATAGAGAGATGAGAACCACCACTAGATCCGTCAAAATAAAGCTAGTACATTGCATTCGCTTAGGCTTTATTTATGCTCAGACTAGTTCTTCTGAAACTTCGGTTGCCTTTATCGAGTTTATTGTGTGTAGTATCGATCTCGATCGGTGGCTGTACATCCGAACCACAAGCTTCTTCAGCTTTAGATGCCGTACCTTCACCCAATATTCCTAAATCATCTCAGTCTCAAACCTTTGCCCAGACCAATGCGAAGTCTTTTAGAGTCGAAACTGTCACTGAGGGCTTGGAAGTGCCGTGGTCGATCGAATTTTTGCCCGATCGATCTATTTTAGTGACCGAACGCCCCGGTCGATTGCGGATTATTCGTAATGGCAAGCTCGATCCCAAGCCTATACCAGGATTGCCCACTATTGCTGCTCGGGGTGAAGGAGGACTGATGGATTTGGCACTACATCCCAACTTTAGCCAAAACCGCTGGCTGTATCTCGCCTACACGATCGAAGGAAATGGCGGCCTGCTGCAAACTCGCGTCTCTCGGTTTCGACTGACTGATACAGGATTGACCGCAAAACTGGATATTTTCCCCGGCGTACCAGGAACGGCGGCGGGGAATCATTTTGGGTCGCGAATGGCTTTCGGACAAGATGGTAAACTCTACATCACATTGGGCGAGCGTGGCGAACCCAAACGTGCACAAGACCTGACTAATCTTAACGGCAAAACCCTGCGACTCAATGATAATGGTACTGTACCCAAGGACAATCCCTATGTCGGACGCAGCGACGCACGTCCTGAAATCTTTTCATTCGGACACCGCAACGCTCAAGGCATCGCCATTCAGCCCAAAACTGGGGCGATCTTTCAAACCGAGCATGGCCCATCAGGCTATGATGGTCGCCAAGGTGGGGATGAAGTCAATGTGGTCGAGGCGGGTAAAAATTACGGTTGGCCGAATATCAGTTACGATCGCAAGGCTCCAGGACAGTTACCGCCGCTGTTGCTCTATCAAGACGCGATCGCACCATCTGGCGCGACCTTCTATACTGGGAAAAGTTTTCCGCGATGGCAGGGCAATTTCTTTTTTACCAATTTACGCGGTCGCTCTCTGATTCGGGTGGCGCTCGATGGGATAAAAGTCGTCGGACAAGAGCAGCTATTGCAGCAGCAATATGGACGGTTGCGGGATGTCAAGCAAGGGCCAGATGGGTTCTTGTATATTACGACTTCGGATAATGATGGCTATGGTGATGGTCGCGCGGGTGGCGATCGCATTATCCGATTAGTGCCTAGTTCATAAGGGCTGGAGATAGCATATCTCAAATTGACTTGCTGTTTATCGATCGATGAGATCGGCTAATACGATTGGGGATGGGAACAGTTATCCCAATTTGTTCATTTAGGATTAATTTGGCACATGTCCGAGCAGATCGCGAAATAATCTAGCGATAATCGAGGCTTCGTTAAAGCAACCGAACATGACTACGCCATAAACCGCCAGCATTGGCACGAGCGAAAAGCTCAGATCTAAATTTGCTGACAATGTGAACGCCAGTGCCGCACTCAGTATTAGTAGAATTGAGACGACGAGCCAGGTGGCAGGACGCATCTGTAAGTCGATCTTCGAGCCATTTGCAGATGATGCGATCGCGCCGCGCGTAACCAGCGTATACTTGCGATCGCCGAAAGGGCCATCCAATTTGAATAGGTTGCCAGCAATCGTCCCGCTATAATGCCTAGTGTCTGCCAGCCAGCCACTGCCTGCGGTGAAAACAATCTGCTCCGAGAGCCGTTTTTGAAGAATTATTTCGACTTCTCGGACACTTAGATAGCTATAAATAGTGTATTTGGCATAGCCAACTAGGGTACCCAGGTTGAAGCGCATCGGTGAGACACTCATATATTTTTGACAAATTTGTCATGATGTTTGCGAATATGCACCGATTGGTGTGGTTATTCGCAAACGGTGTGAGAGGGTGTCTGAAAAGGCTTTTCGGTTTGAATCGGAGATCTAAATCCCCCTTAAAAAGCGTTTTGCTTTGTACTGTTCGGGTTCCCCGACAGTGTAGCGCACCAAGCAGGGGGACCTTAAAAGCCCCCTTTTTAAGGGGGTTGGGGGATTTAGATCTTAAAACGCAGCAATTAGACTTTTCAGACATCCTCTGACAGATCGCTCTTGATGATGAGCAGATCGCTAAGTAGCTGGACATAATTAAAGTGACAATGACGAAATCGCCCTCACCCCGCCTTCGCCTCCGGCTCTGGCTCCCCTCTCCCAAGCTTGGGAGAGGGGTTGGGGGTGAGGGCAAAAGGCTGGCATCTTATATTTAATTCCGCCTAGCTACTTAATAATCGCCAATCCGACCCTCGTCTTAGGAGCTTAGATGACTTGTTTCAATGCCGCAATTAGTCGATCGACACTATCTTGACGGCTGTTATAGCCCATCAATCCTACCCGCCAAACTTTGCCAGCGAGTTCGCCCAAACCGCCACCGATTTCGATATTGTGTTCGGTGAGGAGTTGCTTGGCGACTGCTTTGCCATCGACGCCAGCGGGGATGCAAACAGTCGTTAAAGTTGGTAAGCGATACTGTTTTTCGACGTGCATTGTTAGCCCGATCGATTCTAAACTAGACCATAGATATTCGACATTCGATTGGTGTCGCGCCCAACTTTTATCGATGCCTTCCTCCGAAACCAAGCGCAGAGCTTCGCGCAAACCATAGTAGAGATTAATCGGTGCGGTATGGTGATACATCCGATCTGCACCCCAGTATTTACCCAAGAGCAGCATATCTAGATACCAATTGGGCACCTTTGTCTTGCGGGCTAATAATTTGTCCATCGCACGCGGACTCATCGTAAAAGGCGATGCTCCAGGCGCACATCCTAAGCCCTTCTGAGAGCAACTGTAGGCAAGATCGACCCCCCAATCATCGAGGTGAATCGGCACGCCTCCCAGGCTGGTTACGGTGTCGAGCAGCAGCAAACAGTCGTACTCGCGACATAGTTCGCCCACACCTTCGATCGGCTGGCGGCAACCTGTAGATGTCTCAGCATGAACCAATCCGAGGATTTTGGGACGGTGTTCGGACATCGCCGTACGCAGTTCGTCGAGCGAGAAATTTTGCCCCCAAGGTTTGGAAATAGTGCGGACATCGGCACCATAGCGCCCCGCCATATCTACCAATCTATTGCCAAAATATCCCGCCACCCCAATCAGCATCACATCCCCAGGCTCGACACTATTAGCGACAGTCCCTTCCATCGCCGCCGTTCCCGTTCCGCTAACCGCGATCGTATGTGGGTTGTCGGTTTGCCAGACATACCGCAGTAGGGATTGAATCTCGTCCATTATCTGCAAAAATGCTGGATCGAGATGTCCCAAGGGGGTCGTACTCATCGCTTGGAGGACGGTAGGATGAGCATTACAAGGCCCAGGGCCGAGTAATAGTCGATCTGGCACAGCGAGCGGTTTTAGGTGTTGTAGCTGATTAGTTTTGATGGACATGGGTGGCTGCTAAAAATAGATTTAGTTTCAATTATCTACCAAAGTCGATCGGGTAAACTTGCATCTTCACACCTGAACAATTTGCTGTATACCCCGTGCAGAGTAACACGACAGTTGCCGCGCGTAAATAAATCAATTCCCACTCATTATTCTCTAGAAGCTAGATTAAGTCAGGAAAAACCGATCGCACGGCTGGATGGACGATCGATCCACCGCGTACATTTACACCTTTGGCAAGATTTGGATCTAGATCCAGCGCATCTAAACCGCGATCGGCTAATTTCATCACATAGGGCGCAGTACTATTATTGAGAGCTTGCGTTGCCGTCCACGGTACCGCTCCCGGCATATTGGGTACGCCATAATGGACGACTCCCGATTCGATGTAGACGGGACTCGTGTGTGAGGTAGGGCGTAGCGTCTCGATGCAGCCGCCTTGATCGACGGCAACATCAATTATCACCGAACCTGGTTTCATCTGCCCGACTAGCTCCTTAGAGACGAGGATCGGCGCACGTTTGCCCAGGATTAGAACTGCACCGATGACTAGATCGGCTGTCCGAACGCAGAGTTCGATATTGGCGGCATTGCTGTAGAGATAAGTCACCCGCGAACCGAAGATAGTTTCGAGATAGCTCAAGCGATCGATATTCACATCCAGGATCGTCACCTGTGCGCCTATGCCCACCGCCATGCGGGCTGCTTCGGTACCGACAATTCCCCCACCGAGGATCGTCACTCGTCCGGGTTGTACGCCCGGAACGCCGCCGAGGAGGACACCACTACCGCCCTGTTGTTTTTCGAGATATCTTGCGCCAAATTGGACTGATAATCTCCCCGCGATGATGCTCATCGGTGCGAGGAGGGGTAGTTTACCATCTGGTAATTCTACTGTCTCATACGCGATCGCGTTGACACCACTATCGATGAGGTGTTCGGTGAGGGTGCGATTGGCAGCCAGATGGAGATAGGTAAAAAGGATGCGATCTTTTTGCAGGTATGAGTACTCTGTCGATAGCGGTTCTTTGACTTTGACTACCATTTCTCGCTCCCAAGCCGCCGCCGCTGTCGGCACGATTTTGGCTCCAGCTTGGAGATATTCAGCATCCGGAAAACTAGATCCTGCACCAGCATTAGTTTCGACGTATACTTGATGTCCGCGATCGCTCAATGCTCGGACGATACTTGGAGTTAACCCAACTCGAAATTCTTGGTCTTTAGTTTCCTTGGGAATACCGATATCCATGTTTGCTGCTGCTTGTGATTCTCATCGTGCTTACCACCATCATAATAGCGGGCAACCTAAGTTTGAGAAAGAGTTGTAGACTACTAACTTAGATAGGGGATAGGGGATAGGGATTAGGGGATAGGGGAGACTGGGAGACTGGGAGACTGGGAGACTGAATGACGGGATTGCGCCATTACCTCTTACTCCTTACCTCTTACCTCTTACCTCTTACCTCTTACCCTAATCCCTATCCCCTATTCCCTATCCCCTATCCCCTAAAATGAAATACCACATACCGGGAATTATCGAGGGTTACTCGCAGGGTTATTTTTTGATGGCAGATGATGAGGATAGCGA
>NZ_JANLWO010000488.1:0-6025 GCF_031364565.1 Chamaesiphon sp. OTE_20_metabat_361 | reverse complement strand
CTTTACTATTCTCCTCCACCGCAGTTTTAATTTCCTTGAGATCTTGGTCTGTGGATGGTGTCATGATGTGGACTAATAGGTTTGTGTCTTTAGAGTATCCCCTTAGTGTCGATCGGATTGGTGGGGCTACTCTTATTTTACGAGTATTTTCTCCAGCAATAAATAACTACATCGATTTTGAGATCGTGACTCGCACTCATCCATTCACCCCCGATCTTACTGCGATCGGATTTACCCGATCGATCGCGCCTGAATTTGACTTAAAAACAGCGTCAGATCTTGAGTTGTGTCCACCGTCATCACATACTGGCGTTCCGCTGGCGTAAAATCTTCCCAAGCCGCCTGTTGACTGGCGAGTAAATCTACCGTTGCATCAGCAATATCGCCAGTGCGTTGGATTAAGCGATCGCGTAATACGTCCGCAGGTGCAGTACAGTGAATCATCTGCAAATATATTCCACGATCGACTGCTAAATCGACTACAGCGGCACGTAAAGCCTGTCGATCGTACTTTGCATCCAAAATCACAGTAAAGCCTCGTGCAGTCAATTTTGATGCCAATTCCAGTACCCGCTGATAAGTTTTGGCTGTCATTTCGGGCGTATATAAACCGTCATCACCCTTGCTCAGTAACGGAATCCCACCCAAATGTTTTCGCACCGCATCCGATCGCAATTGTACGCCGCCAACTGCTAGCGCAATCCTTTTACCCAGCGTACTTTTACCCGCACCCGATAAACCCGATAGCATTATCAGTCGCCCGACTGAAGCCGTGCGCGTGTACTCCCAAGCTTGATGGTAATAATCTCCCGCTGTCTTGGCTGCGGCGGCGCGATCTGCACTAGCGATCGTCGGATCGTCGAGGAGGAAAGATGTTACCTTTGCCCGCACGTATGCTTGACGGCTCAGATACATCGGTAATACCTGCAATCCCTCCCAATCTCCTGTTTGTTCGGCATAGGTATTTAGAAACCGATTGGCGAAATCTTTGCCGCCTCTGGCTTCCAAATCCATCACTGCAAAAGCGATATCGTACATCGTATCGACAAAGCGAAATGGTTCGTTAAATTCAATGCAATCGAATAGCAAAGTTCGAGCGTGCCAGCGGCAGATATTTCGCAGATGCAAATCGCCATGACACTCACGAATAAAACCACCCGCAATCCGATCGAGAAATAATTGCGAATATTCGAGTAGAAAGCGATCGGTATATGCTTTAGTTTCGGTAAATTGAGCTTGAGTTTGAGCGCGTCCGATATATTTTTCAGTCTGGCGATAGTTATCATCGATCGATTGGCGAATTTTCGCTACCGTGCCAAAGCTACTGATATATTCATCAGTTCGAGCATCAGCATGAAACCGCGCGACTACCCTACCCATTTCTTCGATCTGCTCGATCGTCATTGCCCCCGATTCAAACATATTGCTCAGTAATGCTGATTGCGGAAACTGCACCATTTTTACCGCATAATCTACAATTTCACCATCATTATCTATCTGATATTTATTGCCTTGCTTGGCGATCGAGACAACTTCTAAATATAACTCTCTAGCACCACGTTGATTGAGTCGGATTTCTTCCGTGCAAAAGTGCTGACGTTTGTCGATAGTTGAGTAGTCCAAGAAGCCAAAGTTAACTGGCTTCTTGAGTTTGTAGACAAATTCTCCAGTTAGCAGGACGTAAGAGGCGTGTGTTTGCATCAGTTGGATTGGCATCGTCACCGGATGAGGATAAAATTCCGATGTCAACATTTGCTGGATTAATTCGGATAATGCTGTCGATTCTGGCATAATTTTTTAACATTAAATGGGTGAGTATAATTAATGGATATCAGTATAAAATATGGATGGTGGGCAGTGCCCACCCTACTCAAATGAATACTACTGTTCGCTTAGTTTTATGTGATATTTGGCATTTGGGTTACTCATTGTTGTATTTTACAATTTTTACCCACAATTTTAGTTTGGTCACGCCACTACTGGCTCGACACTGGAACATTACCCTGGCTCTCGTATCGATACTAGACTCCTAACTTTTATAGGAACTAATATCAATTAATTCCAATCCGTTACAATTTTGTGCCAAAATGTCTTGCGCTACATCATCTGATACAGCTAATTCTAATGACGCACTAAAAATATGATCGATAAAAAATACCTTATGAATATTTTCGTCGATAGGATAAAGAACTAACTTGTTTATTTCTGATATTGAGATAATAATTTTATCGTCAACAATGTCTTCTTCTTTTGTATACTCTGACAGCTCTCGATTAATGCAATTAACTCGATCCATTACATTCATTAAAAAAAAGCTGGTTTCTGTATATTCATCACCATTCCAAATAATATTGACAGGAAAGAACTCAATTAAATCAGAATCATACTTCAAGATGACTTGAGCTATTTTATATGAAACAAAAAGCTTGAGTCCGTGATAAAAAATGTCCGTTGGCTTATTGGGATTAACGATATTGATAATTACGTCGTTTGGGAAAATTTCCTGTAATGATTTCCAGGATCTATATTTGATCTTTGATATGTCACTGTCAGAACTTAAAACATGATAGTAACTATTTTCCTCGTAAATCCATTCATCATTTATTTCAAGTATTTTAACCATATTAATTAGTGATAATCTAAATTTTATGAGTTATGATAATCAGCTCTCCAGCCAGTAGGGTGGGCACTGCCCACCATCCATGTTTTATGCTCAGGTTCATCAATTATCTGAACCTAAATAATAATTAAACCGCTCCTGAAGCTGTGCGATCGTGAGCGATCGAGTCCAATATTCCATTAGTGCATGACCGAAAGCATCAGCATTTTTATTTGGTGCGGCGGAGTTATTTAATAACAACGGCCATAGTGATAATAAATCGAAGCTCATCGATTTAGTTGGACTGGTATTTAATAGTGAATACAAATCGTAAGCCATCTGCAACTTACCGATAACTACGGGTAATTGCTCCACGGGAATCTGCGCGGCGAGTAATTGTGCTAGCGCAGGTGTTCCCGTAGTAATAGTAGAGATAAATTCCAATACCGGACTTTTGAGTAGTTGAGTCAGTCCCTGTGTCGTCGTCATCTGGAGACTATATCGATCGATAATCCGCGCTGCTGCTACAATTCGGGCATCCAAATCTCGTAAAAAGCGGGCGAGGCGAATCTGTTTGCTCGGCTCGATCGATTGGAGTAATGCCAATGATAAGGTATCGACACCCCAAGCTAGCCTGTCGATCGTTGGATCGGCATTCACTAGGGGTAAAACTAAATCGCAGTAGTCAGCCAAAAATTCATTGCGATAAGCTACCGCTTCGCGGATGGCGACTTCCTTCGGGCGCGTTCCCGCTTGCCAATCGTAGGGCGGCGTCCACTCCCGCAACGGTCGCACTCGATCGACTTGAGTTACAATCGTGACGATCGGTAAATCGGGATTTGTCTTTTTTAACTCCTGCAAAAAGTCCAGATCCATCTGCAATGCCGGATCGAGCGCAGGGGTGACTAATAATAATAAATCCGCAGTCGCCGCATAATCCAATACTCGATCGCGCAAATCGTCCCGACTGGCTTGCTCGTAACCGGGGCTATCCCATAATGTCAGACTTTCACCACTCGGAATCTGCCATTGATAATTTTGAATCTTGTCAGTACTCGGCAAGACATCGACGACGGCTAACTCGGCTTGAAATAAGGTATTAATCAGACTGCTTTTCCCCGCCCCCGTACGCCCAACTAACAGCAGATCGATCGGTTTTTGCTCGATCTGCGCCTGTGGTTCGGCAGTAGAGAGGATTTCTCTGAGCGTTTGCGTCTTTGCCGCAGTGGGCGCGATCGGTGTAGGTGTAGATAACTGCGGGAGTTTACCGCTATAAAGCGCCACAGCCTGACGGCAGAGGTTCGTTAAGGCAGCTTCGCGCGTCAGTTGACCCAAATTGACCAACAACTGTCGATCGGCAAGGCTAGAAGACTCCTTGGTGGCGCGCTTGGCGATCGCGGTGACGGGATTGATTAGCCATTGCGCCCAGTTCCATACCTTGAGGATTTTCTGTGCTGATGGAGCCAATTTTTGATATGTTTCGTAGGCTTCATACGTCTGCGCGATCGTCACGCGATCGAGTGCTGGGGCGAGTTTCTGCATCCAGATATCCATATCATCCGTAGTCCCCCGGATCAATCCATACGCCTGAGTCACATAGATATTTAGCAGCGGATATTTGACTTCAGGATGATAAATCTTGGCAATCGCGACGATTAATTCCTGACAGCGCGCCCAAAATGTCGTCCAATCTTCCCAAATCGGTCGATCGATTTGGGAATCAGCGATTACCTTTTGGAGTATTTCGCTCACCTGCTCGGCGGCATCTCCAGTCAACGGCGTCGCATTAGCGGTTATCGATTCGAGTTCCCGACTCGCGGCGGCAATGACATCCGTACCTTTGCCAATCGACGATCGCGTCCAGCGTACCAACAACCACCGCCAACCCACCAACAGCAGCGTAAATATGCCCCAAATCCAATTAATCCCCCACTCATGAATCTTGGTACCAGCAGCAATCAGCAGGAAAATAACGACACTCGCGATCGGCGATACTAGAATAGCCCACTGCCAAGGTTTCAATTGCATATCAATTTCCTACTGACCACCAATCTGACGATAGCATACTCGATCGTGTCATGTGAATTTCGATCGGAAGGTCATTTTCTATCTCTTCAAATATGACTGACGATCGCCTGAAAGATTTTAGGAAAATACTCGATTGTCGCATACATCAGCGCTCCAGAAATTGCACTTATAGAAACAATTTTGGTTGAACTCATTGGTGTCAGCACACTGTTAATTAAGCTGCTTGAATTTATAAGTTTCATCGAATCGATATCTGTGAATAAATTAGTGGCAGCCTCGATTGACATGTTCCGTTGGCGGAAAGCCCGATCCACTGGAGAATCGAATCCTCGATTGGGAGTATTGATAAGTTTGATTAGTTGATATTTACCCAGGAATCCATCGATCGTAATATAGTAGTTGTTGTTATAAGAGGAACAGTAAGAATCTTCATAACCCAAGCAAGTATAAAGACAACTTTCGCTAGGGCTATCGACTTTTTTGCACTTTCCTGGTGCGATCGTAAAGCCAGGATAATCGCGAACTAATCTTTCCTGGAGATATCGATCGTGACAATTGTAGCCAGCCATCAATGACTGCTGGAGCAAATTTGAACCATGTTCGAGAATCCAGTCTGCTTTGTCACTAATATCTAAGACGGGAAGTTCTACTGGCGCTATTTCAGTACAGTTATCTATGGATTTAATTAATTGATGTTTTCCCAAGTAGTTATCGATCGTAATATAGTAGTTTTCCTGGTATGCAGAACAATGTGCATGTTCGTACTCAAGGCAAGCGTGAAGACATCTTGCGCTCGGAGTATCGACTTTGGTGTATTTGCGATCGTTAATCTTGAAGCCAGGATAGTCACGGGCTAATCTTTCTGCTAAATAACCATCATTACAATCATAGCCAGCTCTCAGTGACTGTTGGAGTAAGTCTGAACCGTACTTAAAAATCCAGTCTTCTTTGTTCTTGATAAATATATCGATCGTAAATATACTACTGACACAAGAAGGAGTCAGTGCATTAGGGGAATAACGATGCCTAAATAGACTATTGTCTACAGTTACTCCATCAGCATGACCCAAGCTCAAATAGGAGTTTTTATCGCTCCAAATCCCATTTTCATAACTAGCTACGCACAGATCCACTGCATCCAAAGCTGCTTCTTGAGATGGATACCATTCCATCTGGTTTTGATGATGCACATACCAGTTGGTTGACACTTTTTTATTGCCCATCATTTACCACCCATCCAAAAGTGAACGATCTTTGTAATTGTCGAGATCCCGAGCGAATATGTTACGGTAGCTAACTCATAACCCCTGCCAAAGCCATTAATTGTCACCACAGACATTCTTATTTTAATCCAATCTCCGAATCTCAGCTTTGGATGGAGTGTTTAATTAGTCTCGA
>NZ_JANLWO010000470.1:0-6055 GCF_031364565.1 Chamaesiphon sp. OTE_20_metabat_361 | reverse complement strand
CCTGGGGCACGGGAATTTGATGCTTGGTTTCAATCCGTTTGCGCGATCGTTTCTGGTTGATTCGATCGCGATTATTGATGTAAAAACGTCGAGCAGTGCAAAGTTTATCATCCCAGCAGTTAGGATGTTTAGCCCTAGCTTCGGCTGGGGATAGGGGGGCACAACGGAGACATTTAGCAGGGGTTTCTCTAGATTTAGCCACCCACATCTTCCCCCCACTCAATCGCACCTAGTTCGGCCTCTAGCTCTGTGGTTGAAGGTAATTCTAACTGTAAGGGATCGGGTAAGGATTTAGTCAACGCCTCCGTCCACTCAGCTACCCCCATCGGTTTATTGATATCCCGCAGCGCATATTCCGCCACCACCCCATTTTTAGACCGACACAACAATATCCCAATCGTCGGCTCATCGTTGGGATGGCGCAACAAATCGTCCACCGCTGATAGGTAAAAATTCAACTTCCCTGCATACTCTGGTTTGAATTCATCCACTTTCAACTCAATCACCACATAGCAGCGCAGTTTGAGATGGTAGAACAGCAAATCCAGTCGAAAATCCTGACCCCCTACCTCTAAGGGAAACTGTTTGCCTACGAACGCAAAACCCGCCCCCAGTTCCAATAAAAACTTCTCGATATGGAGTTCTTGGTATTCAGTACTGAGTCGATCCATGCGGGTTTGAGGGGATTACCATTTGCAAGCGTTGTTTTGAAGAAATTCAATCAGCTATCTTAAATTACTCTTCAGGACGCTCAATCCCAATCGATTGAATTCTTAAATCGCAAATTTCTTTGAATATTTCTAACTTTTCGCGATCGGTAGCAGCTCTAAAAATCTCGGCAACTGCAATCGCGGCTTTACTTTTAGGTTCTGCCGTAGCCTGTTCTTGCAGATCTTCGGTACGTCTGGGCACAAAAACAATAAAGTCAGCAGGTCGATAGCAATCTGAATCTCTTGCTGACTGAATCTTTACTTCTAGCTCCTCTATAGTTCTGGCAGAATGAATGATTCTACCATCCTCAAATAAAATCCACTTTCCGCCATGTTCTTTTACTAGCACATTTAAGCAGTCACGAAAATGACCGCGTTGTTTCTGTAAATAATTTTCAGATTCTAAATGTAGAAAGAGATTGTAAATAGAGTAAGTAATTCCCTCTCCTCGATCGTCCTCACCATGTATCAACAATCTTCTGGAAGTTTTACCCCGATTGAGATCGTACATCCGATCTTCAAAACTTATGGCTTCTGACATAGCCTCTAATTCTAGACCTTGAAACTCTCTATTGGTGTTAGAATTGGAAATAATAGCACTGATTCGATCGTTCATTTCTATAAAAACTCCCAATAATTAAAAATACTGCTGCATCTATTCTTCTCCAGTCGTTGTTTCACATAGCCCTTTTAATGACTTTAATACCGATGCAGATTGCTGGCGTTTTACTGCACCTCGAATAAACGGCTGGAGATAACTATCAAGATGTCCCTGTTCGGGATCGTTGAGTTCGGTCGTTAGTGCCGTCAGATAATCTACCTTATCTGTTTGTTTCCACTCAATACTGATTCCTGCCCGATAAGCTAATTCTGCATGAAGCACCATAATAGCCCGTCCATTGCCGTCTAGGAATGGATGTGCATGAGCCAGCAGCCCCATTACGTATCCAGGTCGTTCGCGCATAAACGGTAAATCTTGACCCCGATCTAAAGCATATTCGCCAGCACGTCTGACATCTCGTGGGTGGGCAAACATTCGATCGTAGCCACCTTTAGTAATGTTGAGATCGGGAGCCGTTGCCAATCTGTCTTCACCTGCCCAAGGGTAAATATCCCCGAACAAGGTCTTATGGATGCTCAGAATATGCTTGTATTCGATAAATTGAGTCGTCGCCAAAGCATCGATTGCGCTTTTGATATTTTTCTTAAATGACTTTTGCTCCAGGGCCTTAACTGCTGCAACGTCTTTACTACCATATATATTCCGCAGGTAGCCTCGTTCTTCAAAGTCTCTAAACGGATCGAAAGTCATTATTTTCGCTCGTGCAAATACTGAAGATGCAGCAATCCGTTGTCCTTGCCCGTAAGAATTCCTGCCCGATCGAGTTCGAGCAACAGCAGCTCTGTCTCATCTAATTCAACCTCCGCATCAGAAAGTCGTGAGTATGTATCTGCTAACTCATCAAGTTGTGTTTTCTCGTAGGTAATGTCATGTTGTGCTGCCAGCAGATCGATCTGCTGTTGGGCAGTTAAGTCAGCGATCGTGCGAACTGTTGTCATTTCAAATACCGATGGTGAGGTGGTTTTGACTACTCGATATTATATCACGATCGCGTCGATCGCCTAAATCTTGTCTAATAATAGTCTAACGTATGGAAATGCTTCTTTTCCGATGTTCAGTTTGCCGTTTTCACGACCTGCCAAGGCAGCGCTTACGCTATCGAATGCCCATTTCAGCCCCTTCTACTCACCAAAATTGCATATTCCCTCGAAAAGGGAGATTAGTGGGCGGCAGGATCCGAGTAAAAATCTCCAAGACGATCTGTTAAATGTCAAGGGGTTAGACGTGACAGGTTATTGTCGGGTAGGTGTCGCGAAAGCCGTTCTCAGATCGAAACGACAAGTAACGATCGGTTGCGACAGGGGCACCAAAAATAGAGCCGTTAGGAAGATTGAGAATTGTTTAGGCGATCGCTAGCAGCCTGCCGACGATAACTTTCAGCTTTAATCTCAAAGAGCGTGCCATGATGAACTAATCGATTACCTCCGGTAGGCTATGCCAACGACAGCAGCAACAGTCATCATTGAATCCACAAAGATTGAATCCCACTGACTGAAAGGCTGGTTCGCAGTAATGAGCAAACTCTTACGCTCATAGCGATGAGCGATTAACTCAAACAACACCGAAGTTTCAGCCTCAGACTTCTTGACATTCCGGTGGGGAGAGCCGCTTCGGTTAGACCCCGCTGTAACCGGAGAGCGTTGCGACGACTGGTTTCCAGTTCGCATAATGTGAGTAAGAATTTGGCATAAGACCATTGCTCCTGCATAGCTTGGTGTTCGACAGACTCCCAATGAGCGAGCATGTGGGACAGTCGGAGTTGTTTGAGGTGGAGTAGGAGGTGCTGATAAGGGTTCTGGGCAATAGTCGGGGCTATCGATTCGTTCGGTAGCGTTAGAGTCAAGGAGTCGGTCATAGCTGGCACTTGGATGATGTGTGCGTATTGCCAGCCGCTGTAGCCCAGTCGGTAATGGTATGACAGATGCTCGAATGGTGTTCCAGCGATGGTAATCTCGATCTCTTTGAGTTGGGTGAAATCGGAGAATCCTATCAAACCTGGCTCATGACGTAATTCAAACATCACTTCAGGACTCGGCCCATGTATCGCTTTCCACGTTTGAACTCTAATAGTTCGGGCAGCTCAAGCATTGAGTCGCCATGCTGACATCAAAACGCTGTCGCTATACGATGATAACCTCCACCAGCATCAAAAAGGAGCCACCGATCTGTTGGGTAGTTTACTTGATGAGTGAATGGTGAAAGATAGAGTTCCGTCGAAATAGATCTGGATCTCGATCTATTTCGATCTCATCTGATAAAATCGTTACTGAAGCTGGAATACAGGCAATTAATTAGCGAACTCTATCAAAATTGTGTTCTCTGAAACTGTTTTGGTGTAAGGGTTGCAGGAATTAAAGAGCGATTTAGTTTCGGATCTCGATCTATTTGGATCTCTACATCCACCACTCGCACCCAACACAACATGCAATCGGTCGTCATTATTCATCATCAAACCTCAGTAAATTAAAGTTGGGAGTTGGGGAAATCATCAGTACTTGGCCGAGAGATTACGCTCAACTTTCGCAGCCTTCGCTACTAGTACGATCCCCATCGCCAAAAACCATAGTTGCAAAACACTCACCGAGATCGAGATAAACGCGCCCAAATCCACGCCGAACAACCTGGCTAATTGAACGCCTAATAACGTTGCAGATATCAGCCCCAAAAATCCCAGCCAGCGGGGTAATATTCTGGTTTGCAAAATTCTTAACGATACGATCGCCAGCCACAATCCGGCAAATAAACTGACACCTAAAACTTCGCCTACCGAGCCAGCATAGTCATTGAGAGCGCGATAGACGACTGCGATCGATTCACGAGTACCCGTAGAGATAGTGGGATCGGTGTAAAGTGTCGCTAAAGCAGGCATTGCCACCAACCACCGAATTATTCCCAAGCAACGAGCGACAGTCGAAGCGATTCCAAACCCATTCGCGACATGCAGCCAGATTGAATCGGTTTCCTCATTACTCAGCACCCGAATCGTCAAACTGGCAATAACCCAAAATAGAATCGAGTAAATTAAATAAACGAGATAGCCAAACCTCACTGCTGAGGAATGTTCGACCAGCAATGGTAGAATTTTATCAGCCGGATCGCTCAAACTTTTCGGCCAGTTAATCGCACTGCCTAAAACTGAGATTGGGACAAAAATGAGCAGACTTTCAGCAATCAGCAACCAGCCTGCGATCGTAAATAAAGACTTTTGAGGGGATACCATAAAACTTTAGAAACATTCTTAAGAATATACTAACATTCTTAGGAATGTTGTCAAGAATGTCCTATCTTCATGTCTTGGAAATATTGGTGCGATTGGGCTATGCTAGATAAGTAAATCCTTTACCGTGTAGAGATTTCCTGAATTTTTGCTAAAAAGCTATGAATTGTCACGAACCCGAAAAACTCAGACAAATTTTGATTTGGATTGGGGTGGCAAATCAGTTAACGGCAACAAGATTCGAGCGATTGATGAGTGAAAGCAATTTGCCATTGCCGCAATTTACAATGCTGAACCACTTTAGCCGCGATCCACAGCAGCGTTACACTATCACCCAGCTTGCCGCAGCTTTTCAGGCAAATCAACCTGCTATGACCAAAACGGTGCAGCATTTATTGGAAAAGGGCTATTTGGAGTTCCAAGTCAGTCAGGAAGATAAGCGAGTTAAATTTCATTCGATTACAGCCGCAGGTTTAAATGCACACCAACAAGCGATCGCCCGCATCGAACCTGATGCCCAGCTCATCTTTGCCGAATGGAGTGCTGAAGAGATTGAGACGTTGCACAAATCCATGTTTCGCTTGAAGAACTGGCTCGACGATCGCCGCGATACAGTAGCGAGTAGTAAGAATGAAACATAAGTGTATCGATTGCAATAACAATCTGAAACCACTGCTCCGTTAGGATTTGCTCGTGAGCAGTATCCACACTACATTTTTCGATGCTTAAATACTTGTTGACAGGACTATCCTTAAAAGGCATACTAAGTGTATGAGCAAAATAAACATGCTTCAGCATTCCACCCTCCATGAAGAATTAGGCGAATTTCAGCCCTTTCAAGTGCCCGAACAGGAAGCTTATCTCAATCTCGTGCGGACTCATGCTCTGCTGAGTGATGAGGTGGCAGAACTGTTCAAACAGCATCATCTTTCGCAGCCCCTCTATAACGTGCTTAAAGTGCTTGCACGGATGGGAAGTACTGGAATGCCGAGTCAGTCAATTGCTCAGTACATGGTGGCACGAGATCCTGATATCACTCGTTTAGTCGATCGCTTACAAAAGGATCGGTTAATTGAACGCGAACGGGATGAGCAAGATCGTCGCATTGTCCGAGTCAGAGTAACTCGATCGGGACTGGACGCGATCGAAACACTCGATCCCCTAATCTGGAAGTTGCATCAGCAACAACTTGGACATTTAAACCAGGAAAAGCTCGAACTGCTCAATCAGCTTTTGGTAGAAGCACGGCACAAACCCTGATGCCACATTACCCAAAGTAAATAAAGCATTTCTTTCACTCATTTATTCGTTTCAAGGACTATCCGCAAAAGAAGGAACTTCTCAATGAAAAAAGTACTGCGTTGGTTGGCGTGTAATCAGGATACGGATACTGTTGGCGAATTCAAAAACCGATCGAGTGGGCGGGCAGACGAGTGGGTCAATTTGTGGATGAAAGTAGGTTGCCACTCGAACAACAACTCACTAATTTTGCGAGAATATCGATCG
>NZ_JANLWO010000446.1:0-13191 GCF_031364565.1 Chamaesiphon sp. OTE_20_metabat_361 | reverse complement strand
TTTAGATCGTTTTACCAACCATAGTGTTTTAATGATTAGACTTACATTCAGTACTTTAAATGTTAACTCTTTATAGTTTATTTCTGAATGTATGAATAAAGTATTCTAAGCATGGTCTGCTTAACTAGACTTAAATATTGTTTAGTTATCCTATTAGTTTCATCTTTAGCTTTGTAGAATACTTCCCAGTTAGCGCAGCGTTCTAATGCGACTCTCGCTAAGGGATCTCCTGCAAGAGTGGGTGTAGACAAATATGGCTCGATCGTTTGGATTAATTGTTTTGCTCGTTGTTCAAAAGTATGCTGAAGGATTACTTCTTGATGACCTGCGTCAGCTATACTTTCCCGCTCGGAGTCATTATCTAAGTAATAAGCTATTTTTTCTTTCAGGTCTGAAGTATTCTTTGCTTCTACTAAATGAATACCATCTTTAAAGGGATTCTCACGAGACAAACTTTCTGTTATGAGAAAACTTTTACAAGCAAGCGTTTCATATACTCTAGTTTCTGTATCAAGCAGATCGGTACCGTGGATATTTAAAACAATTTTGGCTCGATTGATTAGTTTGACCATATCTTGACCAAACGCACTACAAGCTGTGACTACGAAGCTTTTATTTAGTTCATCAATAATATTTTGCCGTCTTGGCAGCAGATTACCCACAAACAAAATATCGATATCTTTTTTTGTATTTTCAATATGTCGGTGAAAGCTCGGATCGATCGCACTTAAAAACAAACTCATTTGATTTCTTGCCAACCAATCTTTTGCTAGAGCTTCATCCATACAAGGTAATGACCTAAACAATATGTGTTTAAATATTCCGGAGTTAAGTAAATAATGTTCATTAGGATTACGCACTACTAACTCGGTCAGCAAAAAAATTTTAGGACGTTTAATTGCTTTAAGTATTTCTATCGGAATCAGGTAGCGGCATCCTCTTTCTAAGAGTACCACATCAAAATCTTCATTAATTTTTAGCAATTCACGTGCTAGCGAATAGGCATTCTTTTCATAATCGACGCAAATGGTTGTCGCTCCAGATTCTAATAAGTACTGGTTGATGAAAGTTTCCAATCCCCACCCAGCACAGGTTTCGATTTGATTGATATAGAGTATTTTCATGCTAAGATTGCGTGCTTTTTTTAGGAAAAAATTTCCTAAAGTTACAACTTGTCCTGAAGTATATGCACGTCCAGATAAATTTTAATAACCCCGGAGTAGAACACCTTCTAGGTTCCAGATTGGATGGTAGCCAGTCAAAATCATTGGACAACTGTTCACTATACCGAGCATATAAGTGACGCATGGGCACATAATTCTCAGATGACCAGGGTTTATTCGGCCCTGTATAGTGAAGGATCTTTGGGCTTTCGATTCGACCGTTTGTTTGTCGATCTTGAGGAACTCCTAACAACTTCTCTTTATAAAGTCGTGTTTCTACATTCCAAGTGCCAGGTAGATGATAATAATTTTCCCAAAATACAACATTAAGGGCATCTTGGTCGGCAAAATGCAATCGCTCTATGTTATTTGAACAGTATTCTAAAATAGTTTGACCATACTGCTCTTGTCTCCATAATTCTGTGTCTATTACTAAAACTCCTGAGTTAAAGTAAAGGTCATTATCTCGGACATTAAAAGTTTCTGCGAAAACCTCTTGATAGGGCAATTGAATATGAGGAATAGCTGCAATTGGCTTTTTATCTATCTCTAGGTCGAATAACTCAGCGATATCTGATAGTACTAATATGTCACAATCTAAGTAGACGATCTTCTTGCGATCTGGACACAGATCGGGGATTAAAAGTCTTGAGTACATATTTAGATTGAGATGTTCTAAGATCGTCGGTAAAGATGCGAATAAAGTTAAATCTACATCTAGAATAGAAATCTTAGCTGAAGTATTACAGCACAACTTCTCTAAATTATGTTTATTTTTTTTTGATATGTCAGAGGAAAGAATATAGAATTCTAATCGATCGGGACTAGCTGTGTTCTCTATAATAGAAGTGATTGTAACAGCGCAATGTCTAGCATATTTATCATCAGCAGCAAAAAAAATAGATATTCGATCTTCCATATTATTATTGTTCTAGCAATTCAAGAGCATTACAAATCGCAAGATTGAACTTTTCACTGGAAAAGTCAGTCAAAAATTGTTGATACTTTTCCTCATTAATTATAAAATCGTTGCTAATAGTTGCGATCGATAGAGCAATTTGATGCGGTTCTTGTGGCACTACATAGCCCCAATGATATTCTTTTAATACCTTCTTCATTATAAAGTTGTCTGCGATAATGACAGGCTTTCTAAGATAGATTGCTTTTGTTAATATATTACTACTAAAAGAATGATTTTGATATTGAAGGTAGATGATATCTGATATAGTTAATAATTGATTGAATTCACCCTCTTCAGATATATAATAATCAAATCTTAGGTAAGAGTTATTTGATAGACTTGATGATAACTTTTTAATTAGCTGTGTTTCTACTGTTGTGTATAGTTGCGACGGTAGATGTCCGATCGCTAGAATAAAATATTTTTCTGGATCTAATTTTTGAGCTGCTTCTAGGAAAAGCTTTAAGTTTCTCTTTGGTAGCAATGCACCAGTAATAGAAACTATTTTTCGTCCTGCTGCTAGGTGATATATATTTTTGGGTACTTCATATTCTTTCCCAATAGTCACATCAGTTATTTCTGGCAAAGCTACAAACTTTTTTACATGGAACCGACTCTCATAAAATTTCAAATAAATTGGATGTAACACTAATATTGCCTTACATGAAGGCAAAGCAAATAATTTTTCGGCTACGAACCGTTTGCGGCTTTTTTGTCTCCCCCAAGCAATAGAAGATTTATAGGATGGTTGAATTACTAGCGTCATCCATTGAGAGGGCATCAGCAGCTTTGCAAACCAGTAAGGAATTGCTGGCAAAGATGTATCGGCATCAGCAAAAAAGACTGGAACATCTCTGCCAATCTTTCTGATTAAGTTTTTGGAAAATAATATAGAAGCTACAGATGAAAATTGATAAGGTGAGTTTTTAGATACAAGTTTGATTATTTTATCTAAGATAAATAAGCTTTTGAAAAATATCTTTTCTATTAGAGATAATTTAAAATCCAATACAGAGCAGTTCTGTTCGTTCAGACTTTTAATCCATTTACTCAGATCTGTATTATCTTCGCATGTAGCATGAACAAAATAATTTCGCTCGATTAGCGATCGTAATATGCTCTTGAAATATATTGCATGATGGCCTCTCCAGGTAGATATATCAATTAAGATGATTTCGTTACGTTTTGCGATTTTTACATGTTTTTCTACTGGGTTCATACCAACTTATTTCTTTTAAAAAGACAATCGGCTTGAACCAATGGGTGAAGTCCTGTACTAGTATTTTTACCTAGAGAGTATAAGTAATAGTCATTTTTAGCCATGAAATTAACTATTTCATGAAATAAAGGTTGTCCTTCATATAGCTCTTCAAAGCTAATTTCAATAATTATCCACGTAGCTTGCATAAGACATCTGTAGGCACCTTCTAAGACCTCTAATTCATACCCCTGAACATCTAGTTTTATCAGGTCAGGCATCTGTATTGAATGTGTCTCATTCTTAACATAGTCATCTAGTCTATAAATTTTAATTTCTCTAACTTCCACAGTACTAATATCCCAGTACTTTTTAATTTGCGTAGATGGCTTTAAAATACTTGAAGAATCAGAATTATTAGTTACATTAATCCTTGTAACTTTATTTTCTGCGCCCAATCCAATTTGATGTAGATTAATATTTGTTATACCTTGAGTATCACTTTTGAGTCTCTGGAAATGGTCTGGTAAAGGTTCAAAAGCATGAACAATAGAATTTGGGAAAAGTCCTTTGGCAAGAATAGTAAACGTTCCGATACAAGCGCCAACGTCATATATACATATATCTTGTTGAGAATTCTCTTTGATCAATTGTAACATTTCAAAGCAATCTAAGTATTTGGATTGCAAGCTATGAGCTACTGTATTTTTAAGAACCTTGCGTCTTTTATATAAATTGAATCGATCGGACATTTTGTAGAAAAGAGTTCGAGCAATATTGTAAATATTACTTTTGATATTTTGCAGAATTATCATATATTTAGGACTAAAACAAATAACTAAGTTAAAAAATTTGACAACATACTAATTAGTTTTTTTGCAGACACTGTATTTAAATGGGAGTTACTTTTATTGGCTTCTTCAATTTCTCAAAACTTCCGATCCCGATCTTGATAATTCTTTTTTCAAACTTTGATCCACTTGTCCACTATTTCTAATTTTGGATCTAATAGTTTAGGGTAAATTATTATAGATTGTTCGTAAGGTTTAAGGTATGCTGCCCACCAACTAAATGTACTGTTTGCTATGATTGTATTTCGGCTATACAAGAGTAAATAAAAATCATCGATATCATTATTGCCCTTAACAAGTTCACTGGAAGATAAAAAAGGTAGATTATTTTCTGCCCACTCCCAATCATCTGCGAAAATATAAAACTTTGCATCTGGAATAATTTTCTTGATTAAATCATATGCTTGTATATAGTAACTTGGTTGCAATCTAGGATTAAATTTAGTTTGTCTAATGTGAACAGCAACTGATGCTCTATTCTCAATTTTGGCCAACCATTTGCTTGCATTAGTTGAGATGCTACATTTTTCTAATATTTGGGATTGGATTATTTTATAAGAGTAACTAGAAATATAATCCTTGTTTTGCCAATACCCACTAAAGTATACACATTTTCTAATGCTAGATTTTTGATGATGTATTTCCAGCCTTTTGATATCATTCTCGTCAACATAGATCCTCAAATAGAAAGGGATTAATCTATTTATTAATTTTAAATAGTGAAAGAAAGCAAAATATTTAATTAGACTTTCTTCGTTTACATCAAATAGTAATTGCTCAGTTTTTATTCCTAAAAATTCGAGTTTGTAACTCCTTTGATACTCCATATCTCCTTGAAAAGGAATGATATCCACTATACAATTTTTAGATAACTGCTTTGCGATTGATATTCCAAAAGCATACTTGAATAATTGATTACCTATCCCATCCCCAATTGATATAATGATAGCCTCACTAGGCAGATATTCTGAAAAGTAGACCCAGCCATTAGTTGTTACTAGAGCTGCTTTGACAAAAGCTCCTAAATGGAAATCAATTTTACTTATAAATTTAGATAGTTTTACAAACATTTAGCAGTTGATATATTTTAATTGATTCAGCTATGTACATTCACCGATTAATCGTCCATATAATTCAAAATATCTTTGAGCTTGTATGTTGAGGGCATACTCTTTTAACGCAATGTCTCGACAATTTATACTCATCTGTTTTCTAAGGTTGTCATCTTCTAATAAGTTAATGATACCATTGCGAAAATTCTGTGTATCTTCTGGTTTAGCTAAGTAGCCAGTAATTCCAGGACGGACTAGATCGGGTACACCACCAATATCAAAAGATACCATTGGCGTGCCGCAAGCCATACTTTCTTGTAGAACTAAAGGTAAATTGTCTGCACGAGTAGGAAATATAAATAAGTCAGCCGCAGAGTAAGCAATTGCTTTTAAGCGATCGCTATTAAGATAACCGAGGCTGACAACTTTCATTCCTACCTGGTTAGCGATTTGTTCTCCCCGACTACCAATAGTCAGTAATATAGTTTCTGCCTTGAGAGTTTCTGGTAAGCTCTGCAAAGATCGAACGAGTAAATCTCCCCCTTTGCGAGTATCTTTGAGATCTGTAGCCCCAAACATAATAATTTTTTGGTTTGCTGGTAGCCCAAGAACTTCTCGACATTTTTGAGTATCGATCGGTTGGTAAGCCTCTGTATCGATGCCATAGGGGATACAGTGGACATCATATCTCCCGAGCATACTCGCTTTGGCTTGTTCTGCCAACCACTTACTGGGAGCGACAACAGTTAGATTGGAATTATCATAAACCCAATCTTTTAACTTCCACTCTATTTTAGTATTATCACGATAAATATTGGGATATTCATTGGGATAAGGGCATTTGCCACAACCGATTTTATTCCATCGATCGCAATCATAGCTGTAAGCGCAATGTCCAGTAAAGCTCCACATATCATGCAGCGTGAACACAGCAGGCTTATTTTTTGTTAACTGGGGAAGAGCTAAATAATTAAACCAGCCAATACTGCTATGCAAATTGTGTAGATTTAAAATGTCTGCTTCTTGGTAGAACGGATGCTTAGGAATATCGAAAGTGCTAGCTATATTAAGATAAAGTAAGCCAAATCGACCATTTAGTCTAAATAATCGATCGTTAAGGTGAGTATTTTGCGAAATGACTTCAATCCTTGAGTCAGAAATTAAGGCTTCGCCCACTAATAGTTTAGAGCTTAGTCCTTGTGCTAATAAACCTTCATGGAGACGATAGGCGGCAATAGCTGCTCCACCGCCAATATCAGTCTGATTGATATGTAAAATTTTCATGAAAATAAAATTAGGCTTTTGCTTTAGTCATTATCATCTTGTCTTTACCCAGCTCTAGATATTTTCAGTTGACGCAGGTGATTTCTAGTTCGCTGCGTGGTGAAAGACCAATATTATGGACGATATTAATTACTTGGTTGTCATAGAAATACAGTCAAGTTACCTCATAGTTGGATTTGGGCCAGAGTGGCTCCAATATTGTCAATCAGACAAGAGTTCTGACTTTTAAATAATTTTTGAGCGTTCTTAATCGTGTTCCCAATTTTATTAGATACCGCAGTCGTTTTAATAGAACTACCCCTAATTGCCAGTGAAAAGAGAATATAAATTTATAGGAAGAAGCATATTTGACAATCTTTAGGTAGGAATCAAGCTCTCTCTTAAAGAGAACTTTTTCTGAAATTAGATAACTAAGCCACCAGCTTGAAACTAAGCAAAAAAATATTTCCTTAGCTCGATCGGATATCGGCACTCGCTCCTCAATTTGTTCGACGATTGACAAACTTTCCTCAACAATTAGTGCGAGTTTAGAATTGTTTCGTGAAACACTTCCCTGAGAAAATCTAAAATAGTTGAGTGATTGAGAGACAAAGTATATATCTGTAACCAAAAGTATTTTCGACCAAGTAAACCAATCACCAGTTACTTTAAATATCTCATTGCCTCGATCGACTTCCGATCTGTAGACAGATTTTCTAATTAAGACTGCGCTGGCGTTAGGTATTGTATTCTTCGCCGCCAAGAAATTGATGCACTCATCTTTTCCTACATTCAAATAGCTAGCATTCCATCTTTTTGAATTAAAGCAATCTGTATATTCAAGAAAGTTTGGAGAAATAATCTCGTCCTTGTTGTCAACTAGGCACGATTGACAGTAAACAAGACCGACATTTTTATTTTGCTCCATAATCGCGACTAATTCTTCAAGAAATCGAGGAGCAGCATAGTCATCTGATTCAGCAATCCAGGCATACTCACCAGCGGCTAGGCTAAAACCTTTATTCCACTGTTTGAAGGTAGACCCACTATTCTCTGCATTAAAAATGGCATGAGTAATTCTTGGATTGTCTTCATACCTAGCAAAAACTTCTTTACTGCGATCGGTAGAATTATCATCAAGGAAGATTATTTCAAAATCTTGAAACGTTTGGTTGAGTATGCTTTCAATCCGTCGGTCTAAGAAGAGAGCATGGTTATAGTTGGGAATAATTACACTAACTTTTACCATGTTATAGTTTTGGGGGTTCACAGGTTTATGAATCAAAATAGTATTTTATTAATCTAGAAATACTAATGGACGCAGTGGTGATTGAGACAACCACGATTTTACTCTTTGCTGCGAACCAATAGCTCTCAATAACTTGTACTTACTGAAACACATATTTACACCCGTAATTGTTTGCACGTAACAGAAATTAAATTCTGGGTACCATCTTTGATAAAAAATTGATTGAACTTCCCAAAACTCAGTTCCAATTTTCCCGCCACTCAAATGAGTAAGATGGAAGTCAATGACATAGCAAGTTTGTTTATTCAGAAGTGCATTCAGACATAAATCCGTAGCATATAAATGAAATCCTCGCAAATTTTCAGAGCTAGCAATATTTGCACTCGTCTTAACTACTAAAAAATTTTCATCTAAGGAGTGAACTTGCTGGGGTAAAGCTCCTTGCCACTTAGGAGTACCATTGGGATCTGTAATCTTGGCAACCATGCCGTGACTACTGCTAATACCTGCATTGCCAACGATCGCCCAACGGGGATCGAGTTCATCTAATTCCGTCAGGAGCTTGAATAGTCGATCGAAGTCATCACCTTTATCGATAAGTAAATCCTGGTGGCACAATATAATATAAGGCTCAATAGTTGTGGACTTAAGTACCTTAAAGATCTGATAGGGATCGAATTGGTTTTTCTCCGAATTATCAAAAAGAGAATAACGACATTTCTCTAAATCAAAACCAGCCGCAATAAAGGAAGTTTTCATCTCCTCATACTGTTGTAAGTTATTTGAAATTGTACAAATATGAAATATTTTCATGTTAAGTTCAATCTTAACTATTACCCTATCTAAATAACTTCGATCGAACAAACATCTGTTGAGTGATAAATATTAACTTTTTTTACTGGTTTTCAACCTATCCTTCATATACTCTACAACAGGTGAAAAATGCTTGATCCGACCCTTCATCGAAGTGACAAGTAAATCCATTTTTTGAAGTATATCATGCTTTAAAAATTCGATAGCATTTCGATTGATTGTTCTAGTAATTAAAGGATAAAATTTGGAAACTTTCTCTAGTTCGATATGCGGCGAGAAGGCAAACTCTTCATTAGAATACTCTCCTTTTCGAGCCATTTTCCATGCTGAAAAAGTTTTTTGATCGAAAAGATGGGCGAGATCGATTTCAGGATAATATTGTTGAGCTACAGCACGTATTGGAGCATAAGCGACGTGAAAAGCAAAGTCATGAATCAACAGCAATTCATCTAAAATTTTTGCCCTATAATTGCGGTTCTTGCTACAGAAAGAGGTCATAGATGTACCATGTACTCGGAACTGTGCGAGAACTTCTGGTACTTGACTAATTCCAGTATTAATAGCAACTCTGGTACAGAATTCTAAATCGCAGATTGTAATCAAATGAGGATTGAACAAGCCAAATTGGTAAAAAACGTTCCTGTGTAACATTATAGAAGTAGGCTCACCAACCAAATTAACTCCAATTTCTTTTAGCGCAAGTTCAGAATACTGTTGAGCCGAAATATTTACAGTATCACCAAATGGATTTTGGGCAGAAGGATGATTTAGATAAGCTATCTTGACCTCTTCGTCAGTTTCTGGTTCAAAGATAAATTCCCGACGGCAGTAAATAATAGGCTTACCCAATTGAGTTGCTGCGAAGAGTTTCTCCAGGCAATTTGGCGCGATCATATCATCCTGAAAGACGAATTTGATCCATTCTCCATTAGCAAGTTCGATACAACGATTCCAATTTCCCACAAGCCCTAAATTTTGAGGGTTTCTAATAACTTCGATCCGAGTGTCTCTTGCCGCATATTCTTCGGCAATATCAATCGTATTGTCAGAAGAGCGATCGTCAACAATTAAAATTTCAAAATCTTTATACGTTTGAAGGAGAACGCTATCGAGAGTATCTTTAAGGTACTTTTGACCATTATAAGTTGGAATACAGACTGAGATAAATGGTTTCATATATAGAATGTATTTGTCCACAACCTACTGTACATTTTGATTTGTAATTGACAATGAAATTTATTTATTTTAAATAAATGTTCTATTTTAAGTAAATATTTTTAAAATTCTCTTCTTGACACTATTTACCAGCTTCATTATTAACCACTTAATGGATTCCTGCTGATTTGTCAAAATTGCTATTTTCTCTTCTGAATTTATGAGATTTTCTATAAGTCTCTGTCTATATTCACTAGGGTAAAAAGTTATACTTGTATTTTCAAAATCTTTTATTAGTAACGATCTATCGTAGATGTCCATAGTCAAATGAATATGTGCATCTATTAATTGTTGTCTCACTTCTACTTCTTGTTTTTGTAAATCTTTAGAAATTACTTCTATGGCTTTTATAGTCTTTGCAATTTGAAAATTCCTACTTTGACTTGAAAACGTAGAACTGCTGTGAATCCTATAGACAGCCATAATTTCATCTATATGGAAAATGTTGCCATACTGAGCATTCATCATATTTATATAGTAATCTCCCAAAGGAGAATCGGCAAAATTTGCTCCCAGTATTTTTGATGTGTTATTTCTGAATACACAGGATGGGGTATGAATGTAGTTACCTTTAGCTAGATCGATAATGTTAGATACGATCGGAGGATTACCACCAGTAATATAGTCATCCTTGAATTTACCTTCCTCTTCAATCTTGACTTTATGAAAGCAAATGGCAAATTCAGGATTGCTTTCCAAAAAATCTACCTGTTTTTGCAATTTAAGGGGATCTATCCAATAATCATCACCTTCGCAGAGCGCAATGTATTTCCCTTGTGCTTTTGCAAAAAGATCGGCTATAAATCCAAATCCTCTTTGAGAATACTGGTTTTCAGCTTGCATTATTATATCGATCGAACCGGGATATTTGTTCTGATACTCTAGAATAATATTAGTAGTATTATCGGTTGACGCATCGTCATGAATGACAATTTCAATCGCAAAGCTTGTTTGTTGTATAAAAAACCCATCTAATGCCGATCGAATGAATTTTTCATGATTATACGCAATACAGCAAATACTAACAAGAGGGGTTATTGAAAGCATTGATTAGGTTAATTAAGCTTGGATTCTTCTGACTTGAGAAACAATTTTTCAACTTCCAGCAAGTTATTACTGCGTTCGCCAATCCGCTTCAGTGGATATCCAGCATATGTAGTAAACGCTTCACAATCTTTTTTTACCAGACTTAAAGCTCCGATTGCTGCGCCTTCGCAGATAATGACCCCAGGCAAAATAATTGACCCAGAACCAATAATAACGTGCTTACCAACGATAACATCAGCATGAGTGACGTTTGTAAATTCAGTGGGAATAGTGGGATTGCTCATTGCAATCCCACTATAATCATCATTACTGCTGTAAATAGATACCCGTGAGGAAAGATTTGAGAAATCAGATAAGACTATTTTTCCGTTTCCTATCAGTGACGAATAAACAGCTATATGTATGTTTCTACCAATAGAGATACCACCCAATCCTGCTGATAGAACACAAAAGTCATCAATTCTGACATTATTCCCAATCTGAATTTTGGGACAATTATAGTAAGAAGACTTGTCAGATAGTAAAACATTACTCCCAACTTTAGCAAAACCCATGTTACTTATTTGTTCGTTAGTCAACCAAGCCATATCGTTGTATTTTTTGATTTAATAGTCAATCTTATGCTTTAAGTAAATCTCTATTTCGAGTACGATCGCTAGTGATTGCTATTCTGAATATGTGACAGATTTTTTTGATGTCATCCTCGGAAATTGCTGTCCCCGTTGGTAAAACTAAAACCTTCTGGGTTAGCTTTTCTGTCTCAGGCAACAATAGACCCGCGTGAGGAAAATAAGAGCGATAGGGTTCCATCCGATGACAACCAGGATAAAAATATCGTCTAGCAATTATATTCTCAGCGTGGAGGATCTCAAGCAACAAATCTCGACTGATTTCCGTCTTCCCCTCGTCTATTTCTAACACAATGTATTGGTAGTTATGTCTCTCAGTTTCATTCACAGGGAATAATGACACCCCATCAATATTAGCTAGACCATCTCGATAGCAATGATAATTACGACGATTGACCTCGATAAACTCATCCAAGCTATCTAGAGAAGTTAACCCCATCGCGGCTGAGATTTCTGGCATCTTACCATTTGTGCCTAGATAAACAACGTTATCAAAGCCAGAAAAGCCAAAGTTTTTCATCAACCGTAACTTTCGATCTAAGTCATCATCATTAGTAACGATCGCACCTCCTTCAAAGGTATTCATAAACTTAGTTGCATGGAAGCTGAATACTTCAGCACTGCCAAAGTTCCCAATCATCTTGCCCTTGTGAGCGCACCCAAAAGCATGAGACGCATCAAACATTAGCTTGAGATTGTGTCTGTTAGAAATTTCTATCAGTGTTTCCACGTCGCAAGGCTGTCCCCACAAATGCACACCCATAATCCCCGATGTACGCGGTGTAATCAGGGACTCGACTCGCCAAGGGTTGAGGGTATGAGTTTTGGGATCGATGTCACAAAAAACAGGGGTAATTTCTTGCCACTGTAAAGCATGGGCGGTAGCAATAAAAGTAAACGAAGGAATAATCACTTCCCCTTTTAACTCCAAAGCTCGAATCACTAGCTCTAATGCAATGGTGCCATTGCAAACAGCGATGCAATGCTTCACACCCAAACTATCTGCTATTCGCTGCTCGAATTCTTGCACAAAAATTCCATTGTTAGATAGCCATCGGCGATCTAACATATCGTTAATACGCTCTAAGAGGCGATCGCGATTTCCGATATTTGGACGACCTACAAAAAGTTTTTCTTTGAACTTAGGTTCGCCGCCAAAGTAGGCCAGCTCTGATGTCGTTGTATTCATAAAAATTAAACCTAAGTAAAATTGTGTGTCTTATGACTATTCTGGTTTCTCGACAATATATAAAACAGAGCGAGGATGTATTCCATATCGATCGAAAGCTTCAGAGCCAAAAAAATTGATATTTAGCTGAGCGACTGTAAAACCCGCTGATGTAAGTTTGTCAATAAACCCTGTTTTGGAATACATTCTTACATGATCGTCTTGACCAAAATGTTTCCATCGATCTTCGGGGGTGGTAACTTCTGGATTTTTATAATCTTCTTGCAAACTTAGCACGACAGGCACCATCACAATCCCCTTACCCCCTCGCGTTAGGACTCGATAAAGCTCACTCATAGCTTTTCGATCATTTTCGATATGTTCTAAAATGTGAGAACATATGAAAAAATCAAAGGTGTCATCTTCATATAGATCCATTTGAGTGATATCTACGACATCATCGACACCATCCATCATCATGTCAGCCGAGCGATAACCAATATGAGGATATTTAGCCTTGATGAGTTTCTGCAAACTTGCTGATGGGGCGATATCTAATAACCTAAACTCATCTTTAACCTC
>NZ_JANLWO010000444.1:0-13000 GCF_031364565.1 Chamaesiphon sp. OTE_20_metabat_361 | reverse complement strand
CTAGAGGTTATTGACTCATGACTTGTAACTCTGGTCGCTCATATACGATGCAATCGGAAGATACACTTTATCTTATTGCACAGCAAAAATTAGGAGATGGCAACCGTTGGACTGAAATCTTGAAACCGGATGGTACCCAATTTACCGAGTCCGATGCTGAAAATTTACAGGTGGGGCAAGAAGTTTGTCTGCCCCAGCAATCGATCTCGCACCGAAGATTTGCACTCTACTTTTCGTGGAGTCGTCTTCAGGAGATTGGGGCGGAACTTGGCAAATTAGAAAATCGATACTCCAGCTTATTTGAATTTCGACGATCGATCTGGCCTCTATATGAATGGGCAGCAAATCCATCACAATACAAGCAAGATATCTCTGGTTTTCTAGACCATGTTGTTTTATTTGACTTTCAACATTTCAGTGAAGTTATTTCTACAATCACAGGTAATCCTGTCGCTTTAATCCAACGACAGAGTGAGAATGGTACGCTCCAGTTACTCGATGAAAACTTCCTGGAAGATATCGATACTTTAATTATAGTTAGTTTGGATCACTTTGGCACAGAACAAAAACCTAGAGGAGAAGAAGTAGCAGCTATTAAGAAATTTTTAGAACGTGAAGATGCCTGTTTGTTAGTCTGTCCTCAACATGATGTCGGTGCTAGAGAAGATCGAGCATCTCATGAAATAGAATTTTTACATCATGGCGATCGTTTAGTTCCGGCTCAACAGCGAATTGGTGGATTTGCAAGAGCAATTCTAGCCGAACTCGGCTTCCCAATTGAAAATCAATTTGGACTAAATCCAGCCAAGCTAAGTCACGATCGTTCTCCTGCTCCTTTACTTACATTTCCAGATTTAGACGATCTAAAAATCCTTCAAGATGTCACTACATTTAATCTTCATCCTCATCTACCCCATTATTTTATTCCTGACTCCCTTAAAGATTCGGTGCGGGTATTAGCAAAACAACTAATCAATCCAGCCGCTCCAATTCATCCCTTTGTAGCAGCAGGAAATATTTATTTTAATGCGCTGCTCTGGATTCTGCCTAGTGGTACTCGCGTAGCCAACATATTTGTTTGTGATGCAACTCTTTGGAGTTCAGCTTTTGGTGGAGTTCAGAGCCTAGAATTTTTTTGGAGAAATTTAGCACTCTTGGAGTAAATAGGCTAATTTTAAATGACGATCGTGTCTGGTGACTTTGCGTTTTAAAATACTCCTAAAATATTTGAATTTCAAATGTTGTTTAATTCAGTCATAGTCAAATCACAGCTATTTATTAATTTAGTTTTAGCACTAATCATTCTAAATAGTATTTTTTCATTTAACTGTCAAGCTTCTCAGTCAGTAGATCGATCGATAATATTTTATCCTCAACAAACTATTCAGATCGATCGTCATCAGCGAAATATATTAGCTGACACAGATTTTAAAACTAGTTTTCAACTTAGGATCGGTCAAACTGCTATCATAAAATCTGAGAGCTTTGAGCTAAAATTCTTGAATGTTGTCAAGGATTCTAGATGCCCTAAGGAGCTTAACTGCTTTGAGTCAGGGCAAATAGAAATTGCTGTTGAAATCATAGTCAAGGATCGTAGTTATGGAAATTTACAGATCATCCATAATGCAAGTCATAAAAATTCAGAAACTATAAAAGTCGATAATTATTTGATAAAATTTGTTAAAGCAGAACCTTATCCACAGAATACCCTAAGAATAAAGGCTTCAGATTATGTTATTACTTTAATGGTTTCATACATTGGCTAATATCCAGATCGCTATCCAATGTAGCAAAGGCTGAACTAGGTGATATTTAAGATACATCTATCACTTTTAAGTGGTAGAAGTTGAGACGACTTAAACAAGCTCAGGGCAAGGGATTCAGCTAATTAAATAGCTGAATTTATCAAAAATATGCCTTCTAAAATTGCCTTGGTGTCTACGTTTAAGAGATTGAGAATCGATTTAGTTTCGGATCTCGCTCTATTGCGATCTCTACATGCCGTAACGCTTAGATCTGAAGCCTATCTCAGAGGTTTGGCATGACTTTGAAGATAATCTAGTAAAGGTATGATACTTTCAGGCAAGGTTAAATCATCAAAAGCGATCTGGCGCGTTCCCTCCTTAGTTTCGATCGTAATCTCGTAATTAATCAAATCCGCTGCGTTTTCCGAGCGAGAACTTTGAGATTGTACAACCCCACTTCCTTGTACTAATGACTGTAACTCAGCAGCTTCTTCAATGGGTAGTAAGTTGGTGTCTAGATCGTAACCCATTCGTAAGCCTGCATATCCTCCCGATTGGCGGAACTTAATTTTCATATGGGTTTTAACCTGATTATTTGGCAAGTTTTGACTCAATTGTAGACAAGATAGAGATGCTGTACTTGCACTTAAATAGAGATAGTTGGCTAGTGTATATTTGATTTCCTGAGTGGAATTCACGCAGAGTATTTGGTAGGAATAAAAGCTCTTCCCTAAACTAAAATTCAAGTTTAGCATAGGGAAGAATTGCGTTAATACATTTAGACTTGCGATGGCGAATGTCAAAACAATCTGTTTTGCGAATAACACGACTATTACTGGTAAGATTTAGTGATAATATTAAGTTTGATATTCTGGATGCTGCATAGTGCCACAACAGCCATGCCGATCGGGATATATGCCCAAATGAGATAAATTTGGATGCCCAGCAAAAGCTTGGGTACCTAATATTTCCCGCAAGGTGAAATGTTTTTCAATAAAAGTGGCATAATCTGGATGTCCATCAGCCTTAGCAATCTCGATCGCTGTCTTAGCAACATCTGCGTAAATAGCATTATTATCTGGGGCTTTTTCAATGGCGCGAATTATCAAACTAGCCATATATCGACCAGTTTCATATAAGGTGATAGCATCATCACGAAGGCGAGGATTGCGATTAGCTGTAAATATATCTGCCAAAATATCATAAACAGCCCCAGTAAATACCTGAGAAATATCGTGAACCGCGTTACTAACCTGACTGAGTTTTAAGTCATTATCAGCATTGCGTAAACCCTCTGGCATCCCAAAAGCATTACTAAATTCCTCGGCGAGAACGGCAAGAATATTACGGCGATGTAAGTCAGATTTGGTTTGGGCGACGATATATTCGACCAGATCTAGTTGAGATAGGATTGTCAAAATTGAAGTTATATCCCCAAAAGATTCATGCAATCCGCCTGTTTGGGCTGGCGCATTATCCAAAATCCAGTTGGGCTTTAGGGCATCTAAGATGGCGTGTCCTGTCTCATGAGCAACTATATCTAGAGATCGACAGGTAAACACATCAGGACTTCCGGCTGGTTGATTATTAGGTTTGAAAAAGAAGAACTTTAAAGCTTTTTCATTACGACTATAATATGCATTGGCAGTTCTGCCCGCCTGGGGATGAACTGAGATTGGATCTAGATCGGTATTACTATTCCATTGCAACTGAATTTTTCTGTCTAAAACTCGCTGGTACATTGTTAGCACTTGACGAACAATAGTATAGGTATGTACCGCATCGAAGGCTTTTCCATCGCTAGCAGGATCGATCAGAAAATCCTGATTCAAGTCTGGAGTTACAGGCGATAACCCTCCGATCGCAATTTGGGAGTCACTGGGGCCTTCTTTGACTTGAGCGTGAATGTAAACATCTCTGGGTAGAGCAAGTTCTTTAACTGAGGGATCTTGTTTCCAAATCCGCGTGCGGGAACCTACAATGGGCGGATCGACTGTTGGGGGCAGATCGATCATTGCTGCTGCTATGGCTCGCACTTTTCCTCGATCGGATACTTGCTTTTTGCTTTTATCAGTTGCCATGATAATTTTCCTTTTAATTTAGATCCCGTCACTAAACCAAGTTTAGTGACGGATTGTTAGTGACAATACTAAACAGTAATACCTACGGCACTCCAGCCAGTTTTGACAGCTTGCTGTTCTAAACTACCAGCTCCAAATAGCGAACCTGCAACCAGGTGAGTCATGCTGGCGGCTTCTTGGAACTGGCTAAATTGATTGAGATTTTTTAGAGTTTGATACCAAATTTTGCCAGTCTTTTCCCAAGAATTACCGCCGATGGCGATCGCCACTTGGTAAAAAGCATGATTGGGAATGCCAGAGTTAATGTGTACGCCGCCATTGTCATCATTGCCAGTGTATTTATCGCGGATGTGTTTGGGCTGGGGATCTGTGCCCAAAAGCGGATCGTTTTCGTAGGCTTTTCCTTCTTTGAAGGTGCGAAGACATTTAGCTGTGACTCCTGATCCCATAATAGCGTCCCCATTCAACCAGTTAGCTGCATTGACATCTTGTTTGAGATACCATTGCTTAACCATTGCGCCGATCGCATCGGCAAAATGCTCGTTTAATGCTCCAGGCTCGTCTTGATAATCTAAATTACTTGTAAAGGAGACTACGCCGTGAGTTAACTCGTGGGCTACTACATCTATTGCTTTGGTGAATCTGATGAAAATTTGACCATCGCCATCACCATAAGCCATTTGTCTCCCATCCCAAAAAGCGTTATTATATCGCCGACCCACATGAACGCTAGATTTGAGAGTCATCCCACGATCGTCAAGGGAGTTGCGTTGGAATATTTCTTTGTAAAAGTCATAAACAACACCAGAATAGTCATATGCTTCATTGGTAGCTTTATCTGTGACTGCCGGAGCACCTTCAGAACGCACCAGTGTGCCAGGAAGTGGAGATTGTCGGTTTTTCATATCGTAAACCAGACGATGCTTATTCCCTGCTGGTGAGGGAATAGCTGCCATCATTGGCATCGCAGCAAAAGTCGATCGAACTGCCCGTGTTGCTGCGGCACTAGCCGTCGCGTCAATTCCTAACCGACGAATTTCCGGATCGTCAGATTCGGTGAGACGATCGATCACATATGGTGGCAAAAAGCAATGCAGGGGATTGTGACAAGATGGATTATTACAAAAATGCATTTTTAATTCTCCTGATGATTGAGGATTGTTTATAAATTGGCTGTCAACCATGCTGCTGTGCCCACCAATCGGGCAATGTCAGCCGCATAGTCAAAATCGACGAAAGTGTCGCCATCTCGGTGATAGTTGGAATTAGGCTCTGCGGTGGGCGAGGTGGGCAACGGCCCCGCAAAGAAATCTTCCAAGGTGACGCAAGCTGCATAGCCGCGTTGGTGAAAACTCGCACGATCGCTCCTTCCTTGAGCAGGATCTGGCTGTGTATAAATTTGCGGGGATTGTAAGTTAGGCGATAAGACGGAAACTAACTGCTGTAGACGTTTGGCTAGCACGAGCGATCGCTTTTGAATATTGGCTGAAGCTTGATAACCCACATGAACTTCAAATGAACGCGGTGGATTAACGTTGTAACCAACCAGATCCATTTGATATACGTCCACAATTGGAGCGGCGATCGCGGCTTGAGTTCTCGCATAAGCCTGAGAGCCTACTAGGGGTTTATGCAAAAAACCCCACTTAGAGTTGCTCCAGCTCGGTAGCTTCTTTGATTATTAAAAACGGTAATATAAAACCCGACTCGGAGATCTAGTACGATCCCTCTAAATAATTACTCCAATTGGTTCAAAGCTGTTGTCTGTAGCTTTTTAAGCTAATAACTTTGTTAGTAATCCTAAATATCTCCAACCACAACTTATCATATCTTGATATGATAAGTTGATACTCGAAAGTAAACAATTTGTAACGCTGTGTAACTATAGTCTTAAAATGGCAGACTTAAAAAAATTAGAATCAGTAAAAATCTTGTGCGATCTAGATCTAAATGCTGAAATCAGAGCAGATATCATCAAGAATTTATCGGGGGCAGTTTTATCCCATCAAGGGAAATACTTGTGGTTGGGAAATGATGAATTAAATGCGATCGAGAGATTTACTCGCCTAGAGAACAGTCCTGGTGTTTTTGGAGCGCACCAACGGTTTTATTTTAAAGACTTCATTGATGGCTTTGATGAAGATAAAGGAGAGGTTGATGTCGAAGGATTAGACTATTCTGATGGCTACCTTTGGCTTGTTGGCTCTCATAGTAGTAAGCGTAAAAAGGTGGATGTTAAACCGGACAAGTTTAAAGTTGAAAAAAAAGAGCTGATCGAAGTAGAGCGTGAGGAAAATCGTTACCTATTAGCTCGAATTCCGGTTAATGAAGCTGGAAAGCTAGAGCATAGCTCTCCCCAAACAGCCTGGTTGAAGCGAGAGGGGAAGAGTAACTCACTGATTAAAGCATTAGTAACAGACGAATACCTCGATCTGGCACAGGCGATCGATAGTGACGATCGCGGTTCTTTACTTGGGAGCGAATTTTACTTCCATCTTCCCGGCAAGGAGAACGGATTTGATATTGAAGGATTGGCAGTTCGCGGCAACAGAGTGGCAATTGGGCTGCGGGGTCCAGTACTGCGTGGGATCGCAATCTTGCTAGAAATTGAAGTTGAGTTAGGCTCATCTCATGAGCTAAACCTTAAAACTATTACCGATGATAGCAGGCAATACAAGCGTCATTTCCTCGACCTCAATGGCTTGGGAATTCGAGAATTATGTTGGGAAGAAAATGGTGAAAGTTTACTCGTGCTTGCTGGACCAACGATGGAACTAGACGGGTCGCATTCATTATTTCGCTTAGATAATCTATTCACCCTCGAAGATAACAGTCTTTCCACTCGAAAGAACGGACAATTGAACTACCTTGGAGATATCCCTCATGGCGATCGTAAAGATCGTGCTGAAGGATTGACTCTGAATGGAGACGGGAAATCAATTTTTGTCGTTTATGATAGTCCCACGAAGAAACGGCTGATTTCAGACGATTTGGATACGATTGTCGGTGCTTACGCTGATGTCTTCTCTATTTCCTAATTTTTATTACAAATAATACTCAAATTGCAGAATATGTCACTTAAATGATTAGACTGTAGTGTATTCAGATCGCTCCCCCAATTTTAGGTCTGTCAATAATACTTTCTCAACCATATAATTATCTAAGCAGAATTAATTATACGTTGACGATTATCAACTCCTTTACTGAAAAGGTGTCTAGGTAAAATCTTGTTTAATTAATTATGTCGGGGTACTTAGCTCTTATCGCTCGTATGCTAATTTAAAGCCCACATTCCGCTAGTTTGTTGGCGAAGCCTCTCCCGTGGAGAATTTGCTAAAAAATAATAAGCTATACACTCCTCTCTTATTAAAGTTTTCACCGCTCGGTCCTCTTTCTAGCGATTGAGAGAATATTTTCATTAACCTTATTGAGAATAGACTCGACTGAGATCGCTACGATCTTGATTGCTCCGTTCTAATTACTTTTCGTTGGCGACGCCTCTCCGTGGAGAATCGCTTTGACTATTTGATTAGACCTTATACCTGGAGTCTAAAATGCCAACAGAACCTGAATTTACGTCTTTTTCACGCGATGTTTTGGGTCGCTTTATTTGTAGTACATGGGAGGAAGCCACGTCTGATTCAGAAGGTATAGATGTGGTGGTACTCGGATCGGGAATGTATGGCGGCTATTGTGCTTCAAAAATCTACGAGCTGAGCCGCCAGCGATTTGGAAAAATAGAGGGTAAAGATGAATTCGATACTGATGGCTTCAAGGCACTACGGGTATTGGTACTTGAGGCTGGTCCGTTCCTAGTTCCTGAGCATGGACAAAATATCCCCAACTTAGGACTCAACGATCCAGGAATATTTCTAAATGTAGGAGCAGGTAGTCAACCAGAAACTCGCAATTTTGTTTGGGGCGTAGGTTGGCGCAGCAACCAACCCTTTACCGGGCAAGCTTACTGTGTGGGAGGCAAAGGAATTTATTGGGGAGGCTGGTGTCCCCGTTTCCAAGAATCTGACTTAAAGCAGTGGCCCCAAGAAGTTCGGGACTATTTGGTAACCCCCGATCGATCGGTGGGGACTCGCCCTATTGAGCACAAAGACCCTTTTGACGACAAGAAGGTTCTAAATCGGGGTGATGCTCTTTCAGCTTATGAAACTCTGGAATACGAGATTGGGGTACTACCCAGCGATGATTTTGTTTTTGACCCAGTGCAACTTGCTAAAAGTGAGAGTGGCCCTCAAAAAGTTGGTCTGAACAGGGCTGTACAATTTTTCCTAGACCAGAAACGAGGAACAACAGACTCCCGCATTACTCAAGTTCTCCAGGCCCCCATTGCAGTACAGACCCAATCCTATATCTCTGGACTCTTTGCTCTTGACAAATACTCCAGCTTACCAGCTTTGACAGGGAGTATCCGCGCAGACCATGCGGACGGGCGTAGTGCCGATCTCCGTATTGCGGTCGTGCCCTTCACCCATGTAGTACGTCTAGATTGTGAAACCAGCAGCGAAAGTCCAAATATTGGGACGCGGATAGTACGCAAAATTGTGGTGAAAAATAATGATGAGTCTAAAGAACTCATAATTGCACCCCACTGTCAGGTGGTTCTGGCGATGAGCTGTATCGAGTCCACACGAATCGCACTGGAATCCTTCTCCCTTGTAGGCTCTGGACTGGCTCCCTCCGGACAGGAACTACTAGGACGAAATTTCATGGTTCACCTGCGTGCAGATATTGCCTTTGCTGTGGAAAGGACGAAGCTGGAAGAGTTTGTGAAAACCACTTGGCCCGGAAAGGAGCTTGCCGATCTTTTGCAGCTAGCCAGCCTCCATATTCAATGCGAAGGCTCAAATGGTAGATATCAGTATCAGCTCTATGCAGCCACTAATGCTGATGGGCCAGATAACAATATGTACAAAATGATTCCCGATCTCGACATACAGAGCCAAATCGCTCAGGAATTTGATGCAGATAAGATTGGGTTGGTGCTGCGTGCCTCCGGCGAAGTTCAAGGTGGTAGGGATTTCCTCATAGGTAATCCTGGTTTCGACTACATTGACTTAGCAGGAAATGCCGACTTTGACCAGACATTCAATCATCGCCGTGCCTGGGTGCAATTCAAACCTGGCAACCACTTGAATAACCCTATCTGGGATGATATTTTTGACACTGGTCATGCTATTGCTCGGACTCTAGCCAATGGAGGTTCCTTAACCTATACCGGAAATATACTAAATGACACTGACCGTAAACAAGGCGTGGGTACTACCTTTCATGATGCGGGCACACTCTGGATGGGTGATGATCCGCAGACATCTGTCACTGATGTGAATGGGCACTTTCACCATGTAACCAATGCTTATTGCAGTGACCAAGCTCTGTTCACCACAATTGGTTCAGCCAATCCCGTTCTAACTGGATTAGCCCTGAGCCGCAAGGTTGCTGTCGATATTGTCGATCGTCATGATTCTTATGAGGGGGACAAGAGTGAACTTTCAGGATTTTCAGTATCTTTAGCAAAGAGTCGAGGGTGGTTGGAAGTTCCCTATGAAGGCATCATTCATCTAAACGATGAAATCATAGAAACTAACCCAACAGGAAATATTGGATTTTCCTATCTCCCGGAAACATTTGACAATTTTGAGCTGATTGTTGATTGGAAAGCCTTCCGTACCTATCGTTCCCAACCTCTGATTCCCAACTCAGGGATTTTACTACGAATGCCTGACCCAGCAGGTGTTGACTTCTCGAACCAAACCGCTTTTGATAACTTCTACGATCGAGTAACTGAGATTCAGATCGATGAAACTGGTAAAAATTTTGTTAGTAGTCGTTTTCCTCAAGCAATCTTTGGCGATTCATTTTTCAAAACGGGGGCGATCTATGGTCTTGCACCCGCTACTCAATGGGCTGCTAAGGCACTTGCTCCAGATGGTAATGATACAGCCAACCGATACTGGAATACATTCCACATTACTGCAAAAGGCAACAAAGTAACTGTTCGTCTTAATGGCAAACAAGTATCAGAAGGTATTATTCCAACTCCTTTGAAACGCCTCAGTGGATTCATTGGATTGCAATTTCATACTGGTCGTGTTCAGTTCCGCAATCTTCTGATCGAGCCCCTGCCTTAATGAAAGCTTGCTGCAATACTTCACTGTATTCTGTTTTAACTAGTTGGAGTGTCAAAATGCCTCTCAATCTCAATACTAATGCTGGACCGATTGACCAAACCGATTCGCAGTATGAAGATTTTCTTGTAGATTTACAAGGAAATATCCTTAATGGACATGGACGCGATCGTGTCGCGCATATTTTTCTAACCTTTAAACCTGGAAAGATTGCCGAAGTGAAAGGATGGATCTCCAAACTTGCTACTACCCGAATCACCTCGGCAAAAAGCCAATTGGATGCCTCAGAAGAATACAAACGCAGCAAAACAGATGCTGGATTGTTTACTCACTTTGCATTGACGGCTATTGGCTATGACTACCTCGGAATTTCCAAACCTAATGGTTCAAACAGTGCAAAGCCTCTAGAGCAGCAGCGACCGACTGAAGTACCCGATCTATTTGGAAATCCAGCCCCGTTCTATGCCAACGCTTTTCAGGAAGGGATGAAAAGTCGCCAAACAGTTCTTCTAGACCCGCCTGTTGATAGCTGGGATGATGGATTCAAAGGTCCTATTCATGCATTAATTATTCTCGCCGATGACAATCCTGCGGATCTTACCGCTGCTGAATTGGCAGTTGGTTTGGAGTTAAAGGACATCGCTACCATCAAAACAGTTGAGCATGGACTGACGCTACGCCGCAAGTTCGAGGCTACTGTGGGTGGAAGTGCTGTTCAAAAAGAATTTGGTAATGTCGTCGAACACTTTGGCTATGCAGATGGTGTCAGCCAACCAGCATTCCTCGAAAAGCAACTTGAAGGAGTAACTAGCAAATACTGGAAACATCCAGGAGCACCTCTCAAACTAGTACTAGTTCCCGATCCTAACGGATCGCCAGATGTAAGCTTTGGTAGCTTTTTGGTCTTTCGCAAACTTGAGCAGAACGTCAAGGGGTTTAAAACTGCCGAAGCAAAGATCGCTGAGAAACTAGGTTTACCAACAGAACTGGGTGGCGCAATGGCAGTTGGGCGTTACGAAGATGGCACGCCGCTGGTTTTGCAACCGGGTGATGGCGGTTGGGTCGAATCCAATGAACCAACTATCCCCAATGACTTCAATTACAAGGGCGATCCCGAAGGACTCAAATGTCCCTTCCACGCACATGTCCGCAAGAGCAATCCACGTCTGGAATCTTTCAAGAAAGGCGGTGCTTTTGCCCAAAGTGAAGAAGAAGAACTGGGTCACCGCATTGCTCGTCGGGGCATCACCTATGGTGGTCCTTTGAGCACTTCTGAGGATCTCAATGATTTACCGACAAATGGAGTAGGCCTACTCTTCATGTGCTATCAGTCTGATATCTGGGAGCAGTTCGAGTTTATTCAGCGTTTCTGGTGCAATAATCCCAACTTTCTGGAACCAGGATTTTCTGGAGGACAAAATCCCAACTATGACAAGAGTGGACTCGATGCAGTCATCGGTCAGAAACAAGGAGATCGGAGCGATCCTGCGATCGGTGAGGCTCCAAAACCTCCCCAAAATTGGCTCCAAGAATGGGGGAAAGCGACAGTCAAGCCGGACATTGAACCAGAAAACCAGTTTGCCCAATTTGTGAAATTGAAAGGGGGAGAGTACTTCTTCTCTCCTTCGATTAGTTTTTTAAAAAATCTCTCTCTAGGTTGAGTATACTCATATCATCTAGTTTTTTCCGCCTGATGCGTGGCAGCCGATTCTGGTCGAGACATAAGGCAAGATCCTGCATTGAGCAAGACTTTCTCTACTCTAGAGTAAGTCTTTTTGCCGTACAAATCGGGTAATATTGTTCTATTGGTGAACTGAGGAGATCGATCGTGGTTTCTACCTGGTAACGATCGCTAAGATTTACTCCGAAAGCATACTTGGCTCGGACTGGTGGTGGACATTTCACGATCGCGATCGATCCCTAACGAGTATTCCCAATCGCCATTAATTAGCGTTGCTCGAACCGAGCATTTTAAAACTAGCAGCTCTCTCGATGATTAACTTGCCAGCAATTAAGATCGTCCGCACTCCTCCACTAAGTTCTCTTGGGGAAGGCTCTGCTGTGGATAATCGGTTGATGGCTAAACCTGTTGCCCCAGGAGTCTGGGATGAGTTTTTAGCACTGCAAATCTCACCTGCTACGCGGAGATCCTATGCAGCGGGACTCAGAGACTTTTTCCGGCGGGAATTCCAAGTATCGGTTTCGCCTGAGACGATTTTAGCTTTTCTTCAACTGCCCGAACGGGAGGCGATAGCGAAGCGCTGCCTTGAGCAGGTCGGTCATGTCATTGCCTATCGGGGACATTTACTCGAAGCCCAGTTGTCAGCAGGAACGGTGAATGCGCGGCTGGCAGCGTTGAAATCGTTTGTTACTCATGCATACAAGCGCAAACTGTGTGCTTTTAGATTGGAAGCTATTAAGTCGGTGAAGGCGACTAGTTATAAAGATACTAGGGGGATCTCGACCGCCGCTAGGCGGCGCGCAAGCTTCGACCAATTTCAGACGTTAATGGATGGGATCGATCGTTCTACCATCATAGGTAAGCGGGATTATGCGATGTTGCGGTTGCTGTGGGACAATGCCTTGAGACGGGCTGAGGTGTGTGGACTAGATCGTGCGGATTTTCACGCCTTGGAGGCTCGGCTTTATCTCAAAGGGAAGGGGAGAATCGATAAAGAACCGCTCGATCTGGCGACTGTTACAGTTGAAGCGATCTCTGATTGGTTGGCGAGTATGGGTGAGAGTAAGAGTCCAGCTCTGTTTGTCTCTAGTCGAGATACCCGACTGAGTGTAGATAGGCTGTATCAGATCGTCGGGGGATTGGCGGCGGCGGCGGGAATCGAGCGGGTGGTAAGTCCACACAAGATTCGACATTCTAGTATTACGGCATTGCTAGATCTTAATGGTGGGAATGTGCGCTCTGCTCAGGCGCATTCCAGACATAAGAATTTGGCTACGCTGATTCGCTATGATGATGGGCGACAGCAGTTGCAGGGTAAGGCTGCGAAGACTCTTGCTGATGCTATTTCCCAGC
>NZ_JANLWO010000426.1:0-6259 GCF_031364565.1 Chamaesiphon sp. OTE_20_metabat_361 | reverse complement strand
CTAGAGTCATCCTTACTCGCGCCAGGTAATATCCTCGGCAATCGTTATGAGATCGTCCGCGAACTTGGACGCGGCGGATTTGGACGGAGTTATTTAGCCAAGGATCTCAATAAATTTGGAGAGAAGTGTGTACTCAAAGAATTTGCGCCCCAACTGCAAACAGAATTAACCAAAGCCAAAGAATTATTCGAGCGGGAAGCAGAGACTTTATACAAGCTCAATCATCCCCAGATTCCCGCTTTTCGGGAGTTGCTGCGCGTGAATGCGGGTGGGACGGAATCGCTGCTGTTGATTCAGGATTATATTGAGGGGGAAACTTATCTGGCGCGGTTGAACGATCGACTCAAACGGCAGCAACCATTTAGCGAAGCTGAAGTAGTCCAGTTTTGCCAGGATTTATTACCCGTTCTCGATTATATCCATCGGAGTGGAGTGATTCACCGGGATATTTCACCCGATAATCTGATTTATTGCGATCGATCCAAACTACCCGTGCTGATCGATTTTGGGAGTGTCAAAGAGATTGCGGTTACTTTAGTTTCTCGCTATAGTAATGCCAAAATCGCCACTCGGATCGGCAAGCAAGGGTATGCACCAGACGAACAAATGCTCCGAGGTAAAGTATCTCCAGCGAGCGATCTGTATGCTGTGGGTGCGACTGCACTAACCTTACTTACAGGTAGAGATGCGAGTACGCTCTACAGTCCCGCTGAAGCGACGTGGGAATGGCGTAAATATATCCAACTCAGTCCCGAATTCGGCGCGATAATCGATCGATTGTTACAGCACAATCCCCAGGATCGGTATCAGTCAGTAAAAGAAGTTTTAACGGGGCTTTCCGCCGTTAAGATCGATTATACAGCACAAGTAGCGCCAGTCGCGAAATTACCGACTAATTCGATCCCCATCGTCCGTAACAATCAGATTTCGCAACTTAAAACGATCGAAATTAGTCCCAGAAGCAAGGCTCCCGCCGCTAGCCCAGCGACAGAAATAGCCCAACGCGACCCGAATGAGTGGAAGAAACCAGTATGGCAAGTCACCAAAGTCATGACTGTGACCCTTTTTACATGTGTAGCCATTAGTGGTGCCGTAAAATGGGTGCAGGCGATCGATCCGATCGGTATGGCGACTCGGCAATTTAACAACACTACCGCTGGGATCGTCAACTCGATTCCCAATCTCCTCAAACCCGCACAGCCATCCGTCCAACAACGCCAGCAAGATCTAAATCAACAGCTCAAACAACTCAATATCCCCGCTGCTAAGTTTTATCGTCAAGTCGATCGCGCTTTTTATGCCCAGCACCCCGAACTCAACGGTCGATCGCTGACGGCTAAAGCTGAAGACGATAAACTTCGCCAGGAGTGGCAAGATCTAGCTGTGGAGATGTTAGCGAAAACAAGTAGATAACCCAAGTTGCGACCGATAACCCCAGCGGTTAGAAACCGCCGCTCAGAATGCAAAGTCCGCCTACGCGGACTAATAAACTAGTCCGCGTAGCGAAAAGTGCGTTCTTGGGGTTTCCCCGCTTGGGTTCGTTCCATGGTCGGGGAACCCGACCGGACGAACTCCGCCAAGTGAAGCACCTTTTCAAGACAGCGGCGTTTTTATTCGGGGGTTCCCCCCGAATAAGAAAACGACAAGACAGGCGGACTTTGCAGCATTAGCCACGATTTCAATCGTTGGTATTCTAGTAGGTAGCAACTTGAGTTAGATAAACTTGAGACTTGCCCCCAATGTTACTCTCGATACCGATCGAGAGTTCCCGACTCCAGGCGGTATCGAAATGGAGCTTAAGTGTAATATTTATCAAAATTAATGGTCATACTTTTACAACGCATCGCTACTAAATGGTTGATTATTAGTGCGATCTCTTTACTACTCACAGTGACGATCGTGCCGAGTTTATTTCGTGCTTTTGGTGCCAAACCGATTCAGCACAATACGATTTTGATGATTGGCGATGGGATGGGTTGGGAGATTACTAGAGCTGCGGCGATTCAGAGTGCGATTGCCAAAGGTAATGCGGGGAAGACTCTCAAAGATTTTTATGTCCAGGGGAAGGGTGCGGGACTAAATATGCAGACGCTTCAGGGGTATGCGCTAGCGACTACCTACGGGACGACGATCGTAGGCAAAGATGGTAAATATAGTAGTAACCAAAGTGCCCTAGATGATACCCAGAAGCTGACTGGTGCTAGCGTGATTCGCCCTAACTTCAAATTTGACCCCAGATTTAATCCGGGGCAGCACAGCAAGAATAGCCCAGCTCCAGCCACTCCGCCAGTGGGCAATTTAGTCGGTTACGATCCCATCAAAGGTGGTGCTAACCCGTGGACGCCAGGAACCGATCGCGAGTATATTAAAGCCAGCTATCCCGACTCTGCCAATACTGCCACGACCCTCTATACTGGCGTCAAAAGCTATAATAATGCGATCGCGGTAGATATCTACGAAAAACCCCTGACAACCATCCTCAGAACCGCTGCTGACGAAAAGAAATCAACCGGATTGGTAACATCAGTCCCGATCGATCATGCCACACCGGGAGCCGCGTCGGCAAACGTCAATCGGCGCAGCAAATACGATCTCAATGCTCCTGACGCCACTCCGCTAGATAATATCCTCCAGCAGCAACTCCGCATCTATCAACCCACCGTCCTCCTCGGTGGTGGACATCCGTTATCGAATGCCAAAGATCCACTGCCCACAGGTATCGAGCCAGTTCATACTTATATCAGCGCAGCCACATATCAGGAACTGAGTCAGAAGCCGAACGATAATGTTTATCAGTACACCTTCCTCGAACGTGGTGCCAATGCCCAGCAAAAACTCGCCCAAACCGCTGCCAAGATCGATCCTAATGGGGGACAGCGGTTGCTCGGTATCTATGGCGCGCGGGGACAGGCGGGCAATCTCCCGGTGAGTTCGGCGAAGCGCGATTATCATACGACTGGCTTAGATCTGGGAAAAGTGCATACCACTAGAGGTTTGCAGCCAGATACCATTCGTCCCCTCCAGCAGGAAACCGATGCCCAGTTTGTCCAGCGGGAACAGCAGGAGAATCCGACGCTCGACGAACTAACTACTGCCGCATTAACCGTCCTGAGCAAAGATCCGGAAGGCTTTTGGTTGATGATCGAAGGTGGCGATATCGATTGGGCGGCGCATGATAATCATCTCGATAATCTCATCGGCACGACGCTAGATTTCGATCGATCTGTCGGTACTGTGATTAAATGGATCGCAGCTCATGGTGGCTGGGAACGCAATCAACTTATTATAACCGCCGACCACGATCATTATTTTACCCTCAATGATGATTTTCCCGATCGCTTGCGCCGTCAAGGTGCCCAAAAATTAACAGATGTAGATACCGCCGTCGATGCCGGACATTACTGGGGTTCGCAACCAGTAGTTGTCAAAGATGCAGCAGGGCAAGAGTTACCAGAAACGGGCAAATACGGCTGGGGCAGTCATTCCAATCGCCCCGTCCCCGTCTATTATCAGGGATATGCGTCTGATGTCCTAACCAAATCGATCGGGCAAGGCTTTAAACTGTACGATAACGATGTCCCTGGGATTCCCGGCTTAACAGATCAAATCCACATCTATCAAACCCAGCTAGCCGCTGTCAAAACATCCGTCTTTGGATCGAAGTAATCACCGCTCGGCGCTATTTATGCGAATATAGATTGCAATCGATCTATCCCCATTACTACATATGAATATGCGATCGCCGACTAAATTATCTATCGTTATTCTAAGCGCGATCGTGACTGGATTAGTGATAACTATACCAGTAGCCGCAAAACCAGCAATTATTAATGCCGCTCCCGTTATTGCTGATGGTAACATTTTTCAAGCTCTGTTCTTAGGACTAGTTCAAGGAATAACCGAATTTTTGCCGATTAGTAGCACTGCTCACTTACTAGTAACGACCAAGGCTTTTGGTTGGCAACAGTTAGGTCAGAAAGATTATGCTGATGCGATTCAATTTGGTAGTGTGTTAGCTGTTTTTATCTACTTTTGGAAAGACATTAGTAGTGTTGTTGCTGGTGGTGTTACTGGGATAGTGCGGCAAGATTGGCAAAGCCTGAATGTCAAAGTTTTAGCAGGGATTATCGTAGGTACCTTACCCGCACTGATTTTCGGTTATTTAGGTAAAGATATCTTACCTGACAGCGCCCAGATTATTGCTGTTATGTCGATCGTGATGGCAACTTTATTGCTGATTGCCGAACGGGTTAGTAATCATAAAAGGGGATTCGATCGATTAGAAATCAAAGACGGTTTCCTGGTTGGTCTAGCTCAAGCAATCGCTCTAATTCCTGGTGCTTCTCGCTCTGGCTCTACCCTGACTGCTGGTTTATTCCTGGGATTAGATCGCGAAACAGCCGCGAGATTTTCTTTTTTAGTTGGCTTACCAGTTCTCACAGTCGCAACCTTGTTTAAAGGTATCAAAATATTTAAAGGTAATGAATTACCAATCCCGTTATTGGCAGTGGGCACGGTTTCTACATTTATTTTTTCTTACCTGTCGATCGCGTTTTTACTCAACTATCTCAAAACCAAAAATACGATGCTATTCGTTTGGTATCGTTACGCTTTTGGTGCCACAATTCTCATCGCTTTAGCGGCTGGCTGGAAAGGCTAACCATTCAATCGAAAACGTCAGATCTCAATCGCCAGGGTTTCGATCGTGAGAAGATCGACACTCTGCTAAAAATTATCATTACGGTTTTCTAATCTCATCAACCGTTGATTTAACCTGCGATTATTTCTGGCATTATCTTCAGTTTTACGCTCATTTTGAGCTAAATCGGTATCGAGATCGATGATATAGTTCTGGAGCGAATTGAAGCCGCCTGTCATCGTCGTTAGCAGCGTCCCCTCCATACTATCCATCCGATTTTGCATCGCGGTCATGTTTTGCTGCATTGCATTCATGTTTTGTTGCATTACGGTGATGTTCTGCTGCATCACCGTAACAGCTTGCATGACTTGACCTTGCATTGTTGTTAGGCTTTGCACTGTTTGAATGAGTTGATTCTCGATGCGTTCTAATCTTTCTTCTGACATATATTTAAGAAAATAGATAAGTCTATTGTACTATAATCTTAGCTTCGCACCAACAGGGCACCCACAAGCGGCATTTTTATGTCTAGGGTTTCCCCTGAATAAAAACGACAAGACAGGGGATGCTCCTACAAATTCCTATTAAAATCGGTATTAATATTGGTTGCTAGCTTGACGGCGATCGATCGCAGTTACACTATTTAATTCCAATACTTTGCCATTATCAACTACGGCATAAAGCAACCACCGATCGCCACAATCCATGCGATTTTTAACAGTGCATTCTAGATAAGAAAGGGCTTCATTAAGTACGATACAACCATTGTCAGCGAGTGTTGTTTCTATTTCAGCAAATCGATCTATTCCAGGTGCGGGTGGTTTGAGGAAATGGCGGCGGAGATTTCGGCCTTCTTTGAGAATATTTACCACGAATTTTTCACCAGGATTAGCCAAACATTCTAATTCTCGATCTTTGGCGATCGCAATTGTAATCGCTGGCGGACTAAATCCGGCTTGCGATACGCGCGAGGAGAGCAAGCCGACGGGTTTACCGCCGTTATTAGCTGTGATAACGCACAGGGAACCAGTTACCCGCCCGATCGCTTGTCCGGTACGATCGGTTTGTCCGTCTACACTTACCTGTCTGGGAGCGCGGACTTTTTTAGCTTTGTTGAGCACCTTGGCAAATTCTACCCCTGCGGCTTCGCATTGTTCGATCGTTTCTTCCGTGGGGGCAAACTTGACGCGGATCGGTTCAAAGCCTTGGGGATAGCCGACATCTTGCAATTTGTCAGCGATCGTATCCACTGCTTCGCCGCTCCAACCATAGGAGCCAAATACCCCTGCTACTTTAGTCTGGCTGGCGGTAGAAAGGACGATACCCAGGGCGGTTTGGATCTGGGTAGGGGGATGTCCCGCGATCGTCGGCGAGCCGATAATGAAACCGTCACAGGCTTGCACGGCGCGGGTAACTTCTTCGGGTTCGGTAAATTCACAATCGATCGATCTGACGGCGACTCCTGATTGAGTTATCCCTTTTTCGATCGCTCTGGCGAGGGTAGCGGTATTACCGTAGGCGGAGGTGTATAAGAGCGCGACGCTGAGATCTTTCTTCTGCTGCTGCTCGCACCAGCTCTGATAATCGAGAGTCAAAACACTGCGGCTATGGCGGACGATC
>NZ_JANLWO010000421.1:0-6348 GCF_031364565.1 Chamaesiphon sp. OTE_20_metabat_361 | reverse complement strand
CTCACGTTAATGGAGATAATTTCAGCGATCGTGAATTGTGGGTGTTGGGTTTCGCATTGCTCTCTACCCAATCTACAACTGAGCCGTCGGGAAACAAAGACACAGCTTAGCATCCGCAATTCTCAATTCTCAATTCTCAATTAATTTAAACTGCTCTTTGGCATTACTAAAGGCTTCCGCCATTACTGCCTGAATTTGTTGCGGATCGGGCTTTTTGCCACCCATGAGATCGCCAAAATAGACACAGGCACCTTCACCCAAGGCGACAGTATACGCCGCTGCCCAAGATGCCGAGATAATACTCCCAAAACCAGGAATAAATTTAATCAACTGTCGGGCGACTAATTGGGCGACAAAACCACCCGCGATCGCACTTACCACCCCGCCCGCTTGAGATGGTGTCAGGGTTTGACCGTATAACTTACCTAGTAGCCCCACCATCGAGACTTGAATCGCGGTAAGTACGGGTAAATCGGCAAACGGGAGCGGAATGGCGGCAACAGTACCCGCCGCGATCGCGCAGGGTAAGATATAACGACGAGCGACATCGCGATAAATATTCCCGAGCTGATTGCTTTCTCCTGCGTGAGTAGCTGTACCTGCCGTGAGTAATTGAGACATCGCTCTCGATTCGGCTTCGGGCAACAAGTCAGCCAGCGTCGCTCGCATCGTCTCCAAGCCATAGAATTCGGGCGTGTAGCCGTCTTCTGCCAATGTAAAGTCAATTAGCACCGCTCGATCGAATAGCCCGGTAAACGCCTGCCCAACGGCTGTGTATGCTCGATCGACTGCCGCGATACTCGTCGGCTCTACTGGATGATCTAGCACAGTAGCTGGATAAACTTCATGCAGGCAAGTAACCGCCAGCAAACAGGGAATCTGCGGATATTTTTGGCGTAATTCGCTGGCGACTTGGCGGAGGGTATCGATCGCGAAATCATTAATTTTTACCGTGAGGATAATAATGCGCGGGCGAGTAGTCTCCGTATCCAGATCGCCGACTAGTTCTTGGATTAAAGTGTTAGTATCGCGATCGATATCACCCAAGCCGACGGTATCGGTAAATACCAGTAGCGGCAGTTCGCTGGATGGATAATCATAGCGGGTAGTCGATTGGGTATGCGGGCGAAAACCCTGCCCGACAATCTCCGCTGATACCCCCGTCAATCACCGCACGATCGAACTTTTGCCCGCTTGGGGTTTACCAATTAATAATGCTTCGGTAGTAGGTAGCTGGGCGCGGACGCTTCCCAAAATCTCGGCTACTTGAGTCTCATCGACACTAAACCACTTCCCAACTGTCCGCGCCGGATCGACAGGTAAGATTTGCATGGCTCGATCGCTAACCATTTGCCAGCCATCAGCAATTTTCTCCTTCCAGCCAGCCGATTTCAACTCGGTTGGCGGTGAATCGAGGTTTGAGGATTGAGGCTGCGGTGACGAGGAGTCGGGTTGCTGGGGCACGATGTTTAGCAAATAATGGCACCGATGACTATTGTCATTATCCGCCGATCCGATCGCCCCTGATGGGGTGTTATTACGGTAGTGCTAACCGTCGAGTGTCTTGATGATGACTCAATTTGCTGCGAACTTTTAAAAGATTTAAAAGTTGGCAATAGCCGTTAAGTAAGTAGCTGGACATAATTAAAGTGACAATGACGAAATCGCCCTCACCCCGCCCTCTCCTCCGGCGCTGGCTCCCCTCTGTCTTGATTCGCTAAACCGTCGGGGAACCCGACGAGCGCGAATCGCTCCCAAGCTTGGGAGAGGGGCTGGGGGTGAGGGCAAGGGGCTGGCATTTTACATTTAATTTCGCCTAGCTAAGTAAATTAAGTCGCTAGTAACTTAACCAGTACTACTAGTCATCAATACCCCTTGCATCTTACTCAAAATATCGATTAGCATTTCTACCTGCTCGTTCGGGCGCAATACCCCTAAGCCTCTTGCTGTCACTCTACCAGTACTGTAGACATAACGCGATCGAGCGTTGTCAGGAATATATTCAGCGAGTAAGTTCCAAGCTGGTTCTGCCATTGGCGTCTCTAAAATTATGTGTTGCTTACCATCGGGACGAATCCGACTAAAACCGAGTTGTTTGGCAATTTGTTTGAGTTCGACGATGCGGAATAATTGTTGAGCTGGTTTAGGAATTTCACCATAGCGATCGTGCCATTCAGCGGCAATATTCGTGAGTTCTTGTTTGGTATCAGCAGCGGCAACGGCACGATAGGCGCTCATTTTTTGCTCTAGATCGGTGATATAATCAGCCGGAATCATCGCGGTTACTTTGAGATCGATTTGAGTATCATCGACTTGGGGGATTTCTTGTCCGCGAATCTCTTTAATCGCTTCTTGCAGCATTTCCATGTACAAGTCAAAGCCGATGACATCCATCTGTCCCGATTGCTCGGCACCTAAAAGATTGCCCACGCCACGAATCTCCATATCGCGAGTAGCGAGCTGATACCCAGAACCGAGCTGAGTGAACTCCTGGATCGCTTTCAACCGCTGTCTGGCTGTCTCAGATAGGGTTGACTCCTTGGGATAAAATAACCAAGCGTGAGCTTGAATCCCAGCCCGTCCGACGCGTCCTCGCAATTGATATAGTTGGGCTAAACCAAATCGATGAGCATCTTCGACGAGGATAGTATTAACGCGGGGAATGTCTAAACCCGACTCGATAATTGTCGTGCAAACTAATAAATCGGCATCACCATTACTAAACGTCAACATCGTCGATTCGAGTTCGGCTTCGTCCATTTGTCCGTGGGCGATCGCAATCCGACATGAGGGAATCTGTTCGCGGATTTTGCCAGCGGTTTCTTCGATGCCTTCGATTTTTGGCACTACATAAAATATCTGTCCGCCGCGATCGAGTTCTTGGCGAATGGCGGTGGCGATCGCGTCGATTTTATATGGCGATAAATGAGTTGCGATCGGGCGACGTGAAGGCGGCGGGGTAGTAATCAGGCTCATTTCGCGCACGCCAGACAGGGACATATAGAGAGTGCGGGGAATGGGTGTAGCAGAGAGAGTTAGGACATCAATTTGACTTTTGAGGGTCTTGATTTTCTCCTTTTGATTGACTCCAAAACGTTGTTCTTCATCGATAGTCAATAAGCCCAAATCTTTGAATTTTAACTCTTTACTCAGTAGTTGATGGGTACCGATCACGATATCTAATTCACCAGTTTTTAGCCGTGCCAAAATATCCTTCCGCTCCTCCGTCGTCCGAAACCGATTTAGTAGCCCGATATTAATTGGATAGGGTGCAAAACGTTCTTTGAGAGTATGATAATGCTGCTGGGTTAAAATTGTCGTCGGTGCGAGAAAGATCACCTGTTTATTGGCAGTTGTCACGGCTTTAAAGATCGCCCGAATTGCTACTTCAGTTTTACCAAAACCGACATCACCACACACCAACCGATCCATCGGTCGATCGCTTTCCATATCGCGTTTGACATCTTGAGTGGCTTTCAATTGATCGGGTGTCGGTTGATAGCGAAATGAGTCTTCTAATTCTTGTTGCCACGGCGCATCGGGTGGGAAAGAAAAGCCCTCTTTTTGCGATCGCTCGGCATAGAGTTTGAGCAAGTCAAAAGCCAATTTGTTAATCGACTTTTTGACTTTCGCCTTGGTCTTTTCCCAAGCTTGTCCGGACAATTTATTTAGTTCTGGTTTTGCCCCCGCTGCCTGTCGAAATCGCGATAACACCCCCAATTGGTCGGCAGGAACTTTCAGCGAACCATCGGCATATTGAATCGTTAAATAGTCTCGCAAAGTATCATCAGTTTGAATACTTTCAAACTTAATGAATCGCCCCAGGCCGTGATTGCGATGCACCACATAATCACCCGGACGCAACTTATTGGGATCGACTTGTTTGGATGCTGCTTGTCGCCGCTTGCGAACGTAACTAAAACTGGCTAAAGATTGCTGTCCGAAAAACTCCCGATCGGTCACTACTACCATCCGAAATGTGGGAAGGATAAATCCTTCTAATTCCGCCACGCCCGAATATTTAATCGCGACTGCCGTATGCTGAATCTGTAACTTATCGATCGCTGGAAAGTCACGCGGATTGGGGACGAATTGAGCGGGACAATCATGTTCTTGTAATAACGATACCGAGCGCGATGGCTGTGCGGAAACCAACCAACTCGAAAAACTTTGCTTGTGATAACCCCGTAAAGTATCGGCAAGCTTAGCAAACTGGTGGGGAATTGTCGGGATCGCTCGACAAGCTAAATTTAAACCTTCGCCGCTAATTACTAATTCATCCAAGCGCAAGCAATTAAATCGATCGCGTATTTTAGTAACGCTCGTACTAAATTGTTGATGGCAAACTGGAGTCCCCGCAGGTAATGTCTCCCACTCCTCTTGGATATATTCCCACCACCGATCGTTGTGTGCTTGTGCCCGATCGAATTCATCGATTGCCACCAGACAATTAGCGGGTAAATAGTCGAGTAACGAGTCACGAGCTGACAAATTAGCTTCGCCAAAAATCGTCCCAAAATTTACCGGAGTCAGTACTAACTTCTCAATTTTGTCAAGCGATCTTTGGGTACTCGGATCGAATTCTCGCAGCTTATCCAGCTCATCCCCAAACCACTCCAACCGCACGGGTAATTCCGCCGCCACTGGAAAAATATCGATAATGTCCCCGCGCCGACTCCATTGTCCCTCCGTCTCTACCAAGGGCACCCGCTCGTAGCCCAAATTTACCAACTGCACGCCCAGTTTCTCGACATCCCCCTCATCCCCCACTTTCAACGTCACACACCGCGCCGCAAACTCGTTCGGCGCAGGCAAATGCGGCTGCAATGCCAGCGTCGTACACACGATCGCCACTCCAGCACCTCTCCCAGTCACCCCGTCCCCAAGTCCCCCCGTCTCCCCATCCCCCCGTCCACCGCCCACAGACAGCACCTCAGCCAAACTCTGCATCTGACCCCAAATCATCTCAGATTCAGTGCTAGCAGCCCCGTAGGGCGATGATTCTGTCGTCGGGTAAAAATGGATTGACTTCCAGCCCATTGCCTCTAATTGAGCCGCCCAACGACCACCTTCTTCTACCGTGGCTGTAACCACCAGTAGATGCTGTTGTGCTGCTTGAGCCAAAGCCGAAGCAACCAAACCTTTCGGTAAACGTGGTAATCCAGTCAGATGGAGCGTTCCCTGCTGTTGAAGCTTTAAGAGCAATTCCGCTGCTAGTTGCGAGCGTTCGAGGGTGCGAATCAGTGCAGAAAAAGCCATCGTTTCAGTCAGCAGTAGAGTAAATAGCCGCGATCTCGAATTGTCACAACTCGATCGAGATATCGAGCTATACCTCACACCTTAGCCGTTTTTAGGAGATTTTTAAAGGGAATCGATCGGCAACAAGATACCCCTGACTAGCAGAAGTCAGGGGTAAACGAGATCGGGGTAGACATTAATTTTTTGGGATAGACACCAACCTGACACGAATACTCAGCTAACTTTAGCCAAATCGACCGCTAATATACTCCTGGGTGCGCTCCTCTTTGGGCGAATTAAAGATATTTCGGGTGTCATCGTATTCCACTAGATAGCCAAACCGACTGCCACCCTCACCCGCTTCGGCATTAAAAAAGGCCGTTTTGTCAGAGACGCGAGCTGCCTGCTGCATATTGTGCGTAACGATAATGATGGTAAACCGATCCTTTAATTCGGTGATTAGATTTTCAATTTGGACGGTAGAAATTGGATCGAGTGCCGAACAAGGTTCGTCCATGAGGATTACTTCTGGTTCGATGGCAATTGTCCGGGCGATACACAACCGCTGTTGTTGACCGCCAGAGAGGGATAATCCACTTTGTTGGAGCTTATCTTTAACTTCATTCCATAGCGCCGCTTTGCGGAGCGACTGCTCGACGCGTTCGTCCATATTGCCCTTAAAGCCAGCAATTTTCAGCCCAAATGCCACATTATCGTAAATAGATTTGGGAAACGGATTGGGCTGTTGGAATACCATCCCAATCCTGCGACGAACTTCTACCGGATCGACTTTTGGATCGTAGAGATTGGTGCCGCGATAGCTAATTTCACCTTGAACTTTGGCATTGGGAATCAGATCGTTGAGGCGATTGTAACAACGTAGCAGGGTACTCTTGCCACAACCAGAAGGGCCAATGAACGAGACAACATTATTCTTGGGAATATCTAGAAAGACGTTCCGCACCGCTTGGAAGGCACCGTAGAAAATCGAGACGTTATCTGTCTTAATTACGATATCCTTGTCCGTCAGAGCTGTCATAAAATTAGGAGATAGAGGATAAAAGTCCGATGGAAGCGGGGATGACATCCCCCGATAATCTTTTAAGAGAT
>NZ_JANLWO010000416.1:0-1934 GCF_031364565.1 Chamaesiphon sp. OTE_20_metabat_361 | reverse complement strand
CCGCACTTTTCGCAAACCGTCGGGAAACCCGACGAGCGCGCATCCGCAATTCTCAATTCTCAATTCTCAATTCTCAATTAATTTAAAATGCCTCTAGACTCATTGACTCCCAGCCACGGAATTATCCTGGGATTGCTACTTGGTTTTGCGATCGCTCATAGCGGACTAGCCGCGCTGCGCCCTTGGGCAGAGCAGAAAATCGGCGCACGATTGTATCGCGTCATATTCGCATTAGTGAGTATTCCATTTGCGACTATCCTGATTATTTATTTTTTCAACCATCGCTATGATGGCTGGCAATTGTGGCAGGTACAGGGTACCCCTTGGATCGAGCCGCTGGTTTGGATCTTGTCATTTGTTTCATTTTTATTTCTCTATCCAGCTACCTTCAATCTGCTCGAAGTCGCCGCTGTCCTCAAACCGCAGGTACGCATCTATGAGACAGGCATCATGCGGGTGACGCGGCATCCGCAGATGGTCGGGCAATTAATTTGGTGCATCGCCCACACCCTCTGGCTGGGGACGAGTTTTACATTGGTGACTTCGATCGGCTTGATGCTACATCATTTATTTGCAGTCTGGCACGGCGATTATCGGCTAGGAAAGCGGTATGGCAAGGAATTTGAACTAGTTAAGGCGCGCACCTCGATCGTGCCGTTCCTGGCGATTCTAGATGGCAGACAGCAACTAAAGCTAGCGGAGTTTCTGCGTCCTGCCTATGTTGGTGTAGTAGCGTTTGTATTATTGTTTTCATGGGGACACCCGTGGTTGATTCAGATGACTGCGCGGGTACCCTTTTAAAGGGCGATCGATTAGCTAATCGAGGGCGATCGATTCTACCTTCGCTCTCATATTGTCTCGATCCCTCATACTTATTCGCCGATCCCTGTAGCCCAATCGCGATAATTAGCGTTAAAATGATTAGCTATATAAGAAAAGATTTAATATTCACTTAATCGTGTTGTATGATCCATTTTGTAACAGATTTGAATTTCAAAGAGCGGGTTTTGACTTCATCGATTCCTGTACTAGCCAATTTCGGCGCACCGTGGTGCGGGTTGTGCAAAGCGATCGAACCGACATTAATTGACTTTCACGATCGCTGGGACGGGCAGATTAAGTTAGTTAATGTCAATGCTGATGACAATCTCAAATTGGCTAGTACTTATAAACTAAGAACGCTGCCGACGTTGATTTTATTTACTAACGGCAGAATCTTGGATCGGTTAGAAGGATTTAACAGCAGACAGGAACTTCGCGATAATTTGGATCGCATGACGAGAATTGCTACGATGAACTGGCAAGTGAGCGAGCGGGGGAAGTCGATGCAGATCGACTGGCGATTGGTAGCAACTGAATAAATCGCCCGCTCGAATCCAGCCCTTAACTCAGACTGGATTCGACGATGAATAAGTAGGTAGGCGCAATTATTTATGAAATAGATTATGCCTGAAACCTAGTTGATGGACAGCGGCTTTACCCTTTCCCCTTTCCCCCCTTTCAACAAGTCTTGCTTATCACCATAATTGCTGGAGAACCTAATTATCTTTGAGTTTGATTTTGGTAGTGGATTCGCGTTTGAATTGTTGTTTGCGGAGATTGTCGATTCGATCGTTAACTTGTTTTTGGAGTTCGCCGCGATCGACACGTTTGCTATAAATTTTGAGATACTTAATAGCGTCTTCGGTCTTGCCATCGCTTTCTTTGATTCTAGCGAGCGCGAGATAGTCCTGAGTCGCTACCATCGGCGCGATTTCATTGTAACTTCTAATTAGTTGCGGCACGACGATCGTGGCTAAGAAAACTAAGAAGATAAACGATATTTTGGCATCTGGTTTCATTGATTCAACCAAATACATCGTCAGCGCAAATAACAAGACCATTACTATTAGCATAAATAATAAATGTGGGTCTTGGAGCAATACATTAGACGA
>NZ_JANLWO010000408.1:0-2860 GCF_031364565.1 Chamaesiphon sp. OTE_20_metabat_361 | reverse complement strand
ATACAAAGGGAAACAGCGGATGGGTAAAGTAGTAGGCATCGACCTGGGTACCACCAATTCAGTGGTAGCTGTGATGGAAGGTGGAAAACCAGTGGTAATCGCTAATGCAGAAGGGATGCGTACCACACCCTCCGTCGTTGGATTCAGCAAAGACGGCGAACGCCTCGTTGGGCAGATGGCGCGACGGCAAACAGAACTTAACCCTCAAAATACATTTTATGGGGTCAAGCGCTTTATGGGGCGTAAATATGGCGAACTCAGCCCCAGATCGAAGCAAGTACCCTTCACGATCCGCAAGGATGAAGATGGCAATATTAAAATCAAATGTCCCAAACAAAATCGCGAGTATGCTCCCGAAGAGATTTCGGCGATGATCTTGCAAAAACTAGCCGACGAAGCTAGTAGATATCTCGGCGAACCCGTGACTGGTGCAGTAATTACCGTACCTGCTTATTTTAACGATTCTCAACGTCAAGCAACTAAAAACGCTGGCAAAATTGTGGATTGGATGTCCTGCGGATTTTAAATGAGCCAACAGCAGCATCGCTAGCGTATGGCTTGGACAAACGCCAGAGCGAGACGATCTTAGCTTTTGACTTGGGGGGCGGGACTTTTGATGTCTCCGTGCTGGAAGTTGGCGATGGCGTGTTTCAGGTGAAGTCTACTAGCGGTGATGTCCAGTTAGGCGGGATGGATTTCGATCGCAAGATCGTCGATTGGTTGGCAGAGCAATTTCTGGCTACCGAAAATATCGATTTGCGGAAGGAACGGCAATCGCTCCAGCGGCTGACAGAAGCCGCTGAGAAGGCGAAGATCGAACTCTCTGGGGTGATGGTGACGGATATCAATCTCCCCTTCATCACGGCGACCGCCGATGGCCCCAAACATATCGAGACGCGGCTGACTCGCGCTCAATTTGAGGAGTTGTGCGCCGATCTGATCGCACGGCTGCGCGGGCCAGTCAAACGGGCGATGAATGATGCTGGCTTGACGGCTTATGACATCGATGAGGTGGTACTAGTCGGCGGCTCGACGCGGATTCCCGCAGTGCAGGAATTGGTGAGAAGTTATATCAATAAACGCCCCAATCAAAACGTCAATCCCGACGAGGTGGTCGCTGTCGGTGCCGCAATTCAAGCGGGGGTACTTTCTGGCGAAGTTAAAGATATCTTGCTGCTAGATGTCACGCCGCTGTCGCTGGGACTAGAAACGATCGGCGGGGTCATGAAAAAACTGATCCCCCGCAATACGACAATTCCCGTGCGGAAATCAGATATCTTTTCCACATCGGAAAATAATCAAACGATGGTAGAAGTCCATATCGTTCAAGGCGAGCGGGAAATGGCTGCGGATAACAAGTCCCTGGGACGATTTAAACTTACGGGCATTCCCCCCGCACCGAAAGGGATTCCGCAGGTGCAAGTGTCGCTCGATGTCGATGCAAATGGCATCCTGCAAGTGACGGCAATGGATCGTACCACCGGACGCGAACAGACAGTTACGATCCAAGGTGCGTCCTCACTTGGGGAAATGGAAGTCCAGCGGATGATCGATGAAGCGACGCAATTTGCCGCTAGCGATAAACAAAAACGCGACAAAATCGATAAACGCAACCGCGCCGAGAGCTTGTCTTATCAAGCCGAACGCCAGTTGCGCGAAGTGGCGCTGGAATTTGGGATGCAGTTTGCCAATGCTCAACGCAAGCAAATTGAAGGCTTAGTGCGCGAGATCCGCCAAGCACTCGCCGATGGGGACGAAAGATCGATCGACGAAATCAAAAGCGAATTGGACGATGCGCTGTATGATTTTAGCCGTCAGGTGAAAATGCTCACCGAAGAAGAGGATAAGGGGATTCTCGGTACCCTCAAAGAAATCTTTGTCGGCGATGATGAAGAATACAATTATCGCGATGCCTACAACCCCCGCGATGTCTATAGTCCCTACGGAACTGGTCGCGAACCGTACTACGATCGCAACAATGATTATCCCCAATCGTATCCCAGAGATCGCGGCGCACTCCCACCCCAAAACTACAATAACTCTAGAGATCCCTACCGCGATCGCGACTACAATCAGCCTAGAGATCCCTACGCTGATAATACTCGCGATCGTCCCAGAGACAGTCGCAATAATTCCAATGCCTCCCAGCAAGGCTATCGCGACGAGGAACGCTATCCCAACCGCCGCGACGAGAATGGCAATTACAACCCTAACCGCCGCGACGACTACCCCCGTAACCCACCCGCAAACAATCCCCCCGATAATCGCTCGCGCCAACGCGATGATGACTATCGAGACGATGCACCTTCAGCACCACGCCAAGATCGTTGGGATGACGACCAAAATCCCCCCACATCTCGCCGCCAAGGAGACGCCCGCACGCCTAGATCGACCACTGGACGCGATAACACACCAGATAATCGATCTCAGCCCCCCGCACAGCGCAATTCTCGCTATGGTGACAACTCGGCACAACCCCCTGACTCCCGGCGCACCCAATCAAATAACAACCCCCCTCGCTCCCCCAATCCCAATTCTCAACCAATAGTCGATGACTGGGATGAAGAAGATGATGAATGGGGTAGATTTTAAACTTGAGGACTTGAGGGTAAATAATCAGTAGGTAGATGCGATCGTTTTATAGGACAGATTATGTCTGAAACCTAGATGGTGGGCACTGCCCACCCTACTATGCTCTCTATCCATCTCCCATCTCCCATCTCCCATCTCTCCTAAACCCATGCAAGACATTCGCAATTATTACGAGCTATTGGGTGTGAAGCGGGATGCTTCCGCTGATGAAATCAAACAGTCATTTCGACAACTGGCGCGCAAATACCATCCCGATCTCAATCCTGGG
>NZ_JANLWO010000407.1:0-9270 GCF_031364565.1 Chamaesiphon sp. OTE_20_metabat_361 | reverse complement strand
CGATCGGGATGGATACGATTCCCTTCTTAATAGACATTTTAGCGACTAGCGACAACGTAACCGTGCGCGGGAGTGCAGTTAAAGCGATCGCGCAGGTGATTGTCAATTATCCCCAAGAACCCTTGTCCTCAGCGGGATTGGAGTGTCTGAAGACAGCGATGAGCGATGATAATCCGGTGGTAAATATTGCGGCGGTGATGGCATTAGGCGAACTCGGGAGTCCGGCTTTTGAAATCATGGTTGAAGCTCTGGAGACGACGGATAATATCGCGCTGCAAGTAACATTGGTAAATACGTTAGCTTCGCTCGGCGATGTGCGCGCCGAACCGATCTTAGTCGCGGCGAGTCAGGATGCTACGCTCGATGAGTACGTGCGCGAATCGGCAACCAGTGCTTTGCCAAGAATGGAGCAGACGATTAAATACAAACAAATGAAGGCACAGCGAGATAAGTAGTCTCACATCTTGCATCAGCAACGCTAAGCTGAAGCCCTAGTTCCCTGACAGTTGAAAAGTGTGTTCTGGGAGCTTCATCACTATCCACTATCCACTATCCACTATTCACCATCCACTATTCACTATCCACTATCCACTATTCACCATCCACTATCCACTATCCACTAAAATACTAGTAGCTCTGTTTTGATGCAAGATGTGAGTTTCAGTATGCAATCTTTACAGCAACTCCTCGATTTCGATCGCCTGCATGTTTGGCATCCCTACGCAGCCTTGCCAAACGATCTGCCAGTCTTTGCAGTAGAATCCGCGCGGGGTGTACGGATTCAATTGATGGATGGTCGATCGCTCATCGACGGGATCTCGTCGTGGTGGACTTGTATTCATGGCTATAGTCACCCCCGCTTGACTCAAGCCGCTCATGCCCAAATCGATCGCATGTCTCATGTGATGTTTGGCGGGTTGACGCACCAGCCAGCGGTAGATTTGAGCAGGAAATTGATTGCCATGACTCCTGACGCACTCCAGCAGGTTTTTTTCTGTGATTCTGGCTCAGTCGCGGTCGAGGTGGCGATGAAAATGGCGGTACAATATTGGCACAATTGCGGTCTGCCGCAGAAGCAAGGGTTTCTGACGATTCGCAATGGCTATCATGGCGATACCTTTGCTGCCATGTCGGTGTGCGATCCGGAAAATGGGATGCACCACTTGTTTCGCCAGATTGTGACTCAACAGTACTTCGCCGCATCACCTCAGAGTGGCTTCGATCGGGACTGGCAACCGCAGGATATTGACAGTTTTGCCGCATTGCTTGCCGAACACCACGATCGCATCGCAGCGGCGATTTTCGAGCCAGTGGTGCAAAATGCTGGGGGGATGCGCTTTTATCATCCAGAATATGTGCGGGAAGCTAAGGCACTATGTGAAAAATATCAGGTCTTGCTGATTTTAGATGAAATCGCCACGGGTTTTGGTCGCACGGGCAAGATGTTTGCTTGCGAACATGCGGAGATTTGTCCAGACATTTTATGCGTGGGGAAAGCATTGTCGGGCGGGTTTACATCGCTGGCGGCAACACTGACAACACGAAAAATTAGTGAAACGTTTGCTGCTGGCACCGCAGGCGTATTCATGCACGGGCCGACATTTATGGCAAATCCCTTGGCTTGTGCGGTAGCGCTAGAAAATTTAACCTTACTCGAAAGTTATGATTGGCAAGCCCAGATTCGCTCGATCGAATCTCAGCTTAAAGCAGACTTAGAACCGTGTCGGAGTTTACCCGCCGTTAAGGATGTGCGGGTATTGGGTGCGATCGGTGTAGTAGAGTTGCATCATCCGGTGGATATGAAAGCGATCCAACCCCGGTTTGTGGAGGAGGGAGTTTGGCTACGTCCGTTTGGAAGACTGATCTACACGATGCCGCCGTACATCATTCAACCCTCAGAACTCACAGCAATTACCACCGCTATCTATAAAATTGTCGCTGAGATTTAGCACTCCTCAGATTATTGGCTATTCTAGCCCACCTGCATTGTCGATGCCGTACTCGAAGCGAAGGGCATCCAGGCGAGTATCCATCAGGGTTTCAGGATTGATGTAGGCATCTACTTTTTTCTTCACCGTGCAACCTTGGCGAATGCCTCGGTAGTAAAGCTGACAAACTTGGAGTGGATTGACATATTTGCTGCCCCATGCTCGCCCCGTTAGAGATTGCCACAGCAGTTCGAGAAATACGCCGCAGCTTTGGACATAGTAGTACCAGGGCCGCTTCCAGCTTAGGGCAGTGAGTAAAAATCCCAACAATTGCAGTTCGGCACCGAGATCGGTAGAGTAACCCGTGACTACGTGCATCAAATCGTGGCGCAACAGGTCTTGCCAGGGAATATGAAATGGCCCGATCTGCATGTCTCGATCTTGAATGAAGTCGGGGTTGGCAGCGTAATACCGAGCTAAGCCTTCACGCAAGGTGAGCGTTCGATCGGTCGGGTTAGAATCGGTGGAATAAGTGTCCATAGTACGATCGCAAAAGGTCAGTTGGAGGGAGTTAAGCCAATACGGTTCGGTTAAGCATAAATATTAGTCCGCGTAGGCGGACTTTGCATCATTAGCGGCGGTTTCAACCGCTGACTAACTAACTAACAAAAAGCGTATTGGGAGTTGAGCCAGTAGTGAGTTCGTTAGCTGCTCGACTAAGCTCTAAATAGCGATGCAAATGCTCGGTGATAATGCCATGCAAAAGTAACCGTCGCGCCGCACCAAAGGGGTTTTCTGGAGCCAAGGGGTTACGGTTGGCAATTACATGATTCCAGCGGTAGTCTCCAGTTAGCATACTGATATAGCAGCCAAAGTTTTCGTCAAATTCCAGCGATAGCACCGCCCGTTCAAACTCATCACAGGTCAGCCACAGGGAGTAAAACACCTTGAATAATTCGATCGCTGACTCCAGATCCAGCATCTGCCACCAATGCCGCCGACTAAAATCTACCTCAATGGGTACGGGTTGAATGCTGTCATAAATTAGCCCCCGCGCACGTACTTCCTCTAACCAATTGGGATTTTCTCGCTGAGCCTGGTGATAATCCAGCACAAAGTTATATAAAATCAAATCGTGTTCGAGAAAAGCATTGTCAGCCAAATCTGCCACTTTGTGGGGATAGAGAGTCGATTTGGGAATCGCGGGATTCGGTGAATTATCGATTAAAAAGTTGACAATATTAGAACCTAAGCCAATGTGACGCACGATTAAATAACAGGCTTCTGGACTCGCAAAATTGGTGAGAAACCAGACAGCAGAACTGTGCATGATTTGATAATTACTAAATTGAAACGGCAGCAATCGTTTGACGATTAAAATTATTGCGAGCATCACGTTGGCAAAGATCTTAATCGGCAATAGTAAATAGCTTCGAGTCCAGTTTTTCAAATCGCGAATCATGTGTGCTTTAGCCACCGGATCGACTGGGATTGCCTCGTCTAGATATAAAGCATCCCAAGTATTTGGATTGGTGCGGTCGTGTGGTTGAGCGGTATATGGAGCTGATAAATAGTTCATATTTTAGTATTTATTTGTCGTAATTATTGACTAAATGAGCCGATCGATCTATTTACTAAGTAGGTAAGTGCTTTATAAAATAGATAGATTCTGCCTGAAACCTAGATGGTGGGCAGTGCCCACCCTACGAGATATCTGAACTCTCTTTTCTTACCTCTGCGCTCTCTGCGCCTCTGCGGTTAAATTCTTAGATCTGTAGGTTGGGTTGAAGAATGAAACCCAACACACCCAACTTATGAGATCGAAATTTCTTCCAATTGCAGTAAATATAACCGCGCGGTAACTTTGGCAGTTTTGACAATTCGGTTGGCAATTTCTCTGGTCATCCAGTCGGCAGTCAAAATAGCATTCAATTTATCGATGTGTGAATCATCATTGGCTGCATGGTAGCCCAAGAAAGAAACTTGTTCGGCTGTCAAATTCAAAGTTTCTTTGATTTGCGCTGCCCATTTTCCCGCCAAGTTATTACCCAATCCTTCAATAATAAACATACTGCCGACTAAGTTTACTGGGTTTTCTTGTGAAGCTTGGTGAAAAATAAATGCGGACAATGCCTCACTGCCAATGTTCTTTTCTGCCAACACAATATCTTCAAGAACGCCACCTACAGAAATATAATTTTGCTCCAACATTTGAAAATCGCGGTGTTCTGCTTGGGCGTGTCCGATAAAAGTCGATCGCAGGCGAAAATCTGTCATGTTGGAAGCAGCTCTGGCAATCCAGCGGGCACCTTCGACTACTTGAGGGCGCAAATTTGTGAGGAATGCCTGATAATCTTCAATGGTAAATTCCCCGCGATTTAATTTGCGGATAATGGGGATCGATTGCAGTTTGCGCTCGAATTCTAGCCAAACTAATGCTAGCTGGTGCATTAAATAAGCAGCAGTAGTTTGGCTCTGATTTAGTGGTTGTGGTTTGTAAGATTCTACGGGCTGGGTAACGATCGCCGATCGATCCGATGGCTGTGCTAGGGGTGACATAATTTCTCCATCTTTAACAACGGTTATTAACATATATGCTGTGGTAAATCTCCCACTTTCGGGCACAAAGCAAAATATTTTTTGACCGGGCTGCAAGTTCTGGGAATGGAATAATTCTTCTAACATTAAATAAATTGAAGCGCACCCCGTATTGCCACGAGTGTAAAGGTTAGTAAACCATTTTGATTCGGGGATGAGGCAGCCAGCTTTATCTAACAATTCAACAATTTGCCCCTTAAAGAAGTGCGAAGAATAATGGCACAGCAGCCAATCAATTTCATCGGGATTCACTCGTCCGGCTGCAATTAATTTTAGCCATCCTTCTACGCCTAATTTAACAACGTTATCGAGGAGACGAATATTTTGCCGTAAATTAAGTGCCCCTGCTTGCGCGGCTTCGACATAAGAGGGATAGTCCATCCAGCTTTTTTGTGCCGTTTCATTTTCAGCCCCAGCATACATACAAACTGGATAAGCATTGGCATGAGAAACGAGTTCGATCCATTCAATTTTGAGGCTGATTCCCGATCGGCTCGGCTGATTTTGGAGCAACATTGCACCTGCTCCATCAGATAGCATCCACCGCAGAAACTCAGTATCAAAGCTCAGATTTTGCCCTGCTTGGATGGCAGTTTCAGCTTCAAAATGAGTGTGGGTAAATAAGCGGGAAGGCTGTTCGGAAGCCACCGAGATCGCGTTGCGTTTCTCACCCAATCTCACCTGAGATGCGGCATATTTAAGCGCGCTCATCCCCGCACAACAAACTCCCATACTCGTAAGCGTTTCTAAGGGCGGAAATTCGGGCAATTCGCCATGCACCATATTGGCAAAACCGGGCACTAGCAAATCTGCCCAGGTCGTTCCGGCTGCTAATAAGTCGATCGCACTTGGTTCTAAGTCGATCCCAGATAAGGTATTTCTCACCGCCAAAGCAGCCATTTGGCTATTGAGATAGGTCGGCTGGTGTCGCTCGTTCAAGGCATAATAGCGTTGCTGAATGCCATTACTTTTCAAAATCCGATTCTTCACTTTAGAAGCACGACCATTCACTTTGCCGAGATAGTCTTCCATCCGATCGTTAGCGATGGGTTCGCCCGGTAAAAATTTACCAATGTTGTTAATAAATACGTTATTCATTAGCAACGCCAGTTAAGTTAGTGTCGTTCATGAGATTTTCCGGGAGTGAGTTAGTTGTTATTTGCATTCTCACCCCCGGATTGATGAAGTCGCAATGAGTAGCCGTTACCAGGGCGAACTAAAGTGAAGTAAGGTGAGGCAAGGTGAAGTTGGTAATATAAAAGCTCGATAAAACCCAATTATTAATATTAAGTAGCTAGGCGAAATTAAATGTAAAATGCCAGCCTTTTGCCCTCACCCCCAGCCCCTCTCTCTTGTCGTTGCTTGGTTGATTTTCATGGTCGGGAAACCCGACCGAAAATCAATCCGCTTTTTTATTCGGGGGGAACCCTAGACATAAAAACGCCGCTCCCAAGCTTGGGAGCGATTCGCGCTCGTCGGGTTCCCCGACGGTTCAGCGAATCAAGACAGAGGGGAGCCAGAGCCAGAGGCGAGGGCGGGACTGAAGAGCGATTTCGTCATTGTCGCTTTAATTATGTCTAGCTACTTACTTCCCAATACAAAAGCGACTAAAGATCCGATCGAGTACTGACTCGGTGACTTCTTCGCCAGTGACTTCGCCTAGTGCCCTAATTGCCTCACGCAGGTCGATCGTCCAGAAGTCTAAGGGCAATCGATCCTCGACCGTAATTAACACCTGTTTAAGGGCGATTTGGGCGCGAATGAGGGCAGCGGCTTGGCGTTGGTTGATGGCGATATCGATATTTGCCGCAGTGAGTTTGCCTCCAGCAACGATCTCGATGATGGCAGTTTCTAATCGATCGATCCCCAGATCGATCGCGGCGGCAGTTTCGACGATCGCACTGATGCCCGGAGGGAGATTTAGTGTGAGGGGAGTTGTCATCAGATCGATTTTGTTGGCGACAACGATCGTCGTAATTGGGGCAATTTGGCTGTAGATCTCGGCTTCTACCGCCGTCCAGCCGATCTGAGCGTCGATGGTCAGTAAGATCAAATCCGCTGACTGGGCTGCTGCACGCGATCGAGCGACCCCGATTTGCTCGACGACATCTTCGGTGTCCCGAATCCCCGCCGTATCCAGTACCTGTACCGGAATCCCGCCCACTACTAACCGAGATTCGACGACATCGCGCGTCGTTCCGGGCAACGGCGTGACGATCGCCCGATCGCTGCGGCTCCAGGCATTGAGCAAGCTAGACTTACCCACATTCGGCTGTCCGAGAATAGCAACCTTCAAACCACTGCGTAATAATTCCCCCCGATCTGCTGTCGCCACAATCTGCCCGATTTGGGCCGCTAATGCCCCTAATTTAGCAGTAATGTCTCCTACGTCCAACGGTGGTAAATCCTCCTCAAAATCGATCCTTGCCTCAATCTCGGCGAGTAAATCGAGGGCGATCGATCGCAAGTTCCCGATCGGTTGGCGGAGTTTGCCCTGCAATCCGGCGATCGCCGTCTGCGCGGCGGCGGGAGATAGGGCACCGACGAGATCGCTGATGCTTTCGGCTTGAGTCAGATCGATGCGCCCATTCAGGAAGGCTCTCAGGGTAAACTCACCTGGTTCGGCAACTTTGGCACCGTATTCGACACACAACTGCAAAATCTGTTGCACCAAAATAATGCCGCCGTGGCTGTGGATTTCGACCACATCTTCGCGGGTATAGGAGCGGGGCGCGAGCATTACTAGCAATAATGCCTCATCGATCGTCTCTCTAGTGGCTGGGTGCCTTACATACCCATACAAAATGCGATGACTCTCCCATTCCTGTCGTCCTGGCGTGCTAAAAATTTGGCGGGCGATCGCGACAGCATCGGCTCCCGATAGCCGCACGATCCCGACACTGCCTTGTTGGGGGACAACAGCCGTGGCGATCGCTACAATGGTTCCGGTTTGCATGGTTAGATCGGTTGAAAGTGTAGTGACTAGTTACTAGTCTCTATCCACATTATGCTTGTAAAATACTAACGTTTAGAGCTAGTGCATCTTAGAGGTAACTCATGACAGATTGGAAATTTCTAATTCAGCGTCAGGGCGATCGCGGATGGCGACCGATCGAAACGGGTAATCTGCAATTGATGGAGGGTAAATATCGGATCGTTGCCACTAGCCAGCTCTCTGAAACGCCGATTCAGCTTCGCATCACCCATCAAACTAGCGACTCGCCAACACCGCAGCGGCGATCGCGATCGTGCCAACAAACTAGCACTGCTAGCGGCGTCGTAGTCATTCTCCCATTTACACATTTACAAGCGGGCATCTGGCAATTTGTGTGTAGTGGGAGCGATGAAAACCAAGCGGCTTGGCATCGGATTCTCAAGCTCCGAGTATTAATCCGCACGCCAGCACCAACCCCCATCCAGATCGCGCCGCCGACAGTTCAAACCGCACCAGCAGCACCCATTCAACCGCCACAACCCCCAGTAGCCCAGCCAGCAAAAACTTTGTCCCCCACAGCCCCGTTGCTAACGTCGCCACCGATCGAACCGGAAAACTGGGCGGATGGACTCGCTCGACTACTAGAGCAATTGGAGCGAGAGTCCTTACAACCGCAGCCGTCCGGCACGACAACTAGCGGCACACTAGCCGAAGCAATTCAACTACACACGATTTTTGCGCCGCCGTCACAACTGATTAGTTTGAGCCGCTCGACTTTTTCGGGGCTAATTCCTGGCAATCGCCTGACGATCTCGGGCGAGTGTAATTTACAGCTTCTCAATCCCAATCTATCGCGATCGACCAAAATCGAGAAGCTGTTCATCTGTATGCGTCATCCTCAGACTGCGGAAATTGTCGGCGCGATCGAACGTACTCTGCCCCCAAATTTAGACATCTTCGGTTTTCAGGGTCACTTAGATTTACCCGCACAGCCCAAAGTCGGCTTATTATTGGGTGAAGTGAGTTTTTATGACAAACACCACATTCAGCTCGGTGCTAGTGGCTTTACGATCGCCCTCAATCTCAATCCCATTCACGAGTCCGAGCTGTCATTACTCCAACTGTTCGATCGCGACAAAGAGAATTCCGCCGCCAATCTCGATCGCCTCACGCAAGAGCTAAAGACAGAGGCGCTAACAATCGGCACGCACAGCTCATCTCACCTCCCGCAATCTAGCATCCCATCGTTAACTACACCCCTCAAACCTTCTCAGCTCACCCCCTCACCCGCCGCCGCATTTACGCATCCAGACGTGACTCCTGTCGATCCCGCTCCTACCCAGCATCGCTTCGATCGATCGATCTCCAATCCAGTCACACCCCCTCCAACCGTACCCACTACTTCCAGTCGGCATCCCCAAGATTTTGCTGACGAATTGGATCTCGGTATTAGCTATTCACCACTCGACTTATCGCCCGAAGCACGCAACTACCCAAATTTAGAAATAGTCATCGATGACTGATTCAATTAGGCTTTAGGCTTTAGGTTTTAGGCTTTTGTGCTTTCGCAGGAGGTCTAATAACTCTCTACCCGAAGTAACGCCAGATCGTCTCAACCAAATGACCTTCTACCCCCTATTAAGATTTACAAACTTTTATCAACTATTTGTGAGCCTTTTTTGCGGACTAATGCAGATAAAATTGAAACAGCAATCCAAATACACAGGACTCATAAAATTATGGCAGCTTCCTTTCTCCCTTCAATTCTCGTCCCTACTGTCGGTCTAGTATTTCCTGCGATCGCGATGG
>NZ_JANLWO010000368.1:0-3269 GCF_031364565.1 Chamaesiphon sp. OTE_20_metabat_361 | reverse complement strand
CTTTAGACTTTAGGCTTTAGGCTTTAGGCTTTAGGCTTTAGGAAAATAAGTAGGTTGGCGCATATACTTATCCTGTCAGAAAAGCCTGAAACTTAGATGGTGGGCAGCGATGCGCGCTCCTCGGCTTTGCCGAGGGTTTAGCGCATCAAGACAGTGCCCACCCTACTATTTACTCCCATCTCCCATCTATCTTTACCTTTTACCTTTTACCTTTTACCCTCTACCCTATGGATTGGCAATTACTCGGCTTAACATTCATGACGGTATTTATCGCTGAAATTGGTGACAAAAGCCAATTAGCCGCGATCGCTTTAGGTGGTAGCAGCCAACATCCTCGGGCTGTATTTTTTGGTTCGGTTGCTGCTTTATTATTGGCGAGTTCGATCGGTGTTTTAGCAGGTGGTGAAATTGCCGCATTTTTGCCAGCGAAAGTACTAAAAGGCTTTGCCGCACTAGGCTTTGCCATATTGTCAGTGAGATTATTATGGCCGCAAGAATAGCCTGGACGATCGCAACTCACCCAGGCTATCCCAATAAACCAGCCTTAATTTACTCCCTTCCCACTCAAGAAATAGACAATCTCGATCTGTGCTGTTGGTTATCTATCCACTATCCACTATCCACCGACTACTCTAGATGTCTAAATTGACACTGAGAAGGGAATAATTACTTAGGGAACAGTAATATTACTAACATTAAAAGAGTTAGCAAACACTTTAGCAGGATGTTGTTTAATGTTCTCGATCGGTTTGCGAGTATCAGTAATCAACCAATCTAATTCTGCGGCTTGAACGTCGATCGTCGCACCATCTTTATCGACACAATATCGCCCAAATACTAATTTATCAGTCAGTTCCACGTCAGCAATTCGAGAATACTCAAAAACCACACTGTTATTGATGTGTGCGCCACTACAAATATGGCAATTACGACCGATCATTGTGGGGCCAGTGATTTTGGCTCCATCTTCAATCTTGGTCATTCCACCGATATAGACTGGGCCAGTAATGTCTACTTTATCCCAATTCACCGCGACATTAATTCCCGTAAAGATCCCTGGTGCGACCTCAATCCCTGGAATAGGGACATTTTTTACTTCGCCCATTAACACACTCCGAATTGCTTGCCAATAATCGGGTACTTTCCCAATATCTACCCACTGAAAATCCATCGCAATCGCGTAAAAAGGGGCACCCATTTCTACCAGTTTCGGAAACAGGTCGCCGCCAATATCAAACTCTTGACCGGAGGGAATATAGTCGAGAACTTCTGGCTCAAAAATATAAATACCAGTATTAATATTCGTACTCAGTGCCGCTTCTACTGTGGGTTTTTCTTGGAATGCTTGAATTTTGCCATGCTCATCGGTCACAACTACCCCATAACTAGAAACCTCTTCGCGAGGTACTGATTTGGTCACGATCGTCGCCAGAGAACCTTTTTCCCGATGCCACTTGACAGCGGCGGTGAGGTCGAGATCGATGAGTGCATCGCCACACAGCACTACAAAAGTGTCGTCGAAGAAGGGATAAAAATCTTGAATCCGGCGCATTCCGCCAGCCGAACCGAGTGCCTTCCCCTCTAGTTCGCCATTTTCTTGAATCGTCCCCTCGAAGGAATAAGCAATTTGTACGCCGAATCTTTGACCATCATGAAAATAACTTTCAATTTCTTTGGCAAGATGACTGACATTAACCATGATTTCGGTAAAGTCATGCTGCTTGAGCAGATCTACCAAAAATTCCATCACTGGCTTGTGTAGAATGGGAATCAATGGCTTGGGAATCGTGTAAGTAATGGGTCGCACGCGCGTACCCTTTCCCGCAGCCAGAATCATTGCTTTCATATTAAATCTTGAATACTTAAACTCCCGATGATATCTACTTTAACAGCGATCGATTGTCATCGACACCAGCACGATCGCGCGTTTAGCTCCATATTCGGGCAAATGTGAGGATTTCTAGATAATACTGGCGATCGGTTGGTAATCGACCGCTCTAGCTGTCTCCCGGTTGCCGTCGTCAGTTCATCTGGCTGAGATCTGCCTCATTGAGCCGCCGAATTGTGAGTGTTTGATAAAATTCGGTTTGATGTAGTTCGACTTTGGATTGAGCTGATAGCAGTAGTAATGCCCAAAATACGCCAACGCGATCGTGATTGGAGCCATGATGTTGTCCGGGTGCAGGCGGAAATTTAGCAGACCAAATATCCACTAGCTCTTCAAGCGTCCATAAATCGGTCTGGCTGGTATATCTGACGAGAAATTCGGATACTAATGCTGCCATTTCTGTTAAATTTTCATCATGAGCCAGTCCGACGATCGATTTGGTGGCTTGCTTGACTGACATCACCTTCCCCCGCAAGGAGCGGCGACGGGAAGTTGGCTCGGCAATCTTATCCGCAATTTGGCGGAGCTGTCCGATCAGATCTTCGAGTGTCACCGGACGCGTGCGCGGTGGGGGCGATGTTAGACGGCGCCGAATGTGTCGTTCGAGGTTACGCGGTAAGCCCGATGTGGTCATCACTTCAAAGTCCAACTCTTCTTCAATGAAGTCAAAATCTTCCCCTGGGGATTGACTTTGCTCCAGGCTTTGAGCTTTGAGCAGTACGAGCATCGCCGCCCACAAAAAGGCTTGTCCCGATTGGGAGAGATTGGCTTGCTTGTGCGCTAAAGACGCATCGGCTTGTAAGGGTAGCTTGCTCAAGTGCAGATCGATCGCATCGATGACTTTGACATCCCAAGGATCGATTTCACCTCGCTGCGCCAGATCGATCAGCATCGCAATCCCCATCTGCGCTAGGGTATACGGATCGACTTGCGGTTCGACTATCGGAGCGATGCTGTCCCGGCGGGGGGCTGATACCATGATCTCGGGGTTAGGGATGAGGGGTTAAATTAATTGAGAATTGAGAATTGAGAATTGCGGATGCTAAATCCTCCAGCCAGTCTCTACAAGCCAGAAATCTAGTGCAGCAGAGCTTAATTGGTAACTTTACAGCAATTTCAGCATAATTAACGTTGCAAATGCAGATCTTTTATGGTTTCAAAGCTAGCGCACCAAGCAGAAGAATGAAACCAGAGTACATCTAAATAAAGTTTTTTCTCCTTTGTCCCCCAGTCTCCCCGTCTCCCCGTCTCCTCGTCCCCCAGTCTCCTTTTTCCCCCAGTCCCCCCAGTCTCCTCAAAATAGTAACTAAATTTATGCCGTAGAGTACTAGTCCACTCGATAACCTAGTTCTGCCAGCCGCAAGCCAGATTGTCGCCACTT
>NZ_JANLWO010000345.1:0-1896 GCF_031364565.1 Chamaesiphon sp. OTE_20_metabat_361 | reverse complement strand
TAATCGGGATGAGAGGATTTGAACCTCCGACCCCTGCTTCCCGAAAGCAGTGCGCTACCAAGCTGCGCTACATCCCGATAACGTATAGATCTACTATCCTATCATAAAAAGTACCAAGCATTGAAGGTTCAGAAACTCGACTTCTTGGAAGTCGAGTTTCTTGCCGTGAGTAGTTAAATCACGATCGATCGATTATTGCTGGCGCTGCTTGAAACTCACCGATTGCGACTGGATTAGACGGTTTATGTGCGATCGTCGGGACGGAATCGCGGAGGTGTGCTGTTAGTGTGGTGGTGGTCGAGTCGTAAATCTGCGTCAGGAGTTTGGGATAAAAACCGACACCGATAATCGGTACCAGCAGACAGGCGATGATAAATACCTCTCTGGGTTCGGCATCGACTAACTCTTCATGTTCGACTAATTCTTTGTTTTCGGCACCGTAGAAAATTTCTCGCAGCATCGAGAGCAGATAAATCGGCGTGAGTACGACTCCGATCGCGGCAATTAGTACCATGATGAGTTTAAACTGGGGCGTGTAGGCATCGCTGGTGCTAAAACCGACAAATACCATCAGTTCGGCAACGAAGCCGCTCATGCCGGGTAAAGCGAGGGATGCCATCGAGCACGCGATAAACATCGCAAAAATCTTTTTCATCTTTTGACCGACACCGCCCATTTCATCGAGCATCAGGGTGTGGGTGCGATCGTATGTAGCGCCAACTAGGAAAAATAAACTCGCCCCAATCAAGCCGTGGGATACCATTTGCAAGACGGCACCACTCATCCCTAAGTCGGTGAAGGAGGCAATTCCAATTAGCACGAAGCCCATGTGTGAAATTGATGAATAAGCGATCTTCCGCTTGAGATTTCGTTGCGCGAAGGAAGTTAAGGCGGCATAGACGATATTTACGACCCCCAGCACGACTAATACTGGTGCAAAGGTCGCATGAGCGTCGGGTAACATGCCAGCATTCATCCGAATCAGGGCATAACCACCCATCTTCAGCAATACGCCAGCTAGCAGCATGTGGACGGGTGCTGTAGCTTCGCCATGTGCGTCAGGGAGCCAGGTGTGAAGGGGAATAATCGGTAATTTCACGCCATAGGCGATCAATAACCCGGCATACATAAATAGCTGGAAATTATGGGCATAATTCTTAGCTGCTAATGTCCGCATATCAAAGCTGATCGTATCGCCATAGAATCCCATTGCTAAGGCGGCGACGAGGATGAATAGGGAGCCGCCAGCGGTGTAAAGGATAAATTTAGTGGAAGCATACAATCGCTTCTTCCCGCCCCAAATTGCGAGGAATAGATAGACTGGAATCAGTTCCAGTTCCCAGACGAGGAAAAATAGCAACATGTCTTGAACGGCAAAGACGGCAATCTGTCCGCCATACATCACCAACATCAAGAAGTAAAACAGTTTGGGTTTGAAGGTGACTGGCCAAGCTGCTAAAATTGCGAGGGTACTGATAAAGCCCGTCAGTAAAATGAGTGGCATGGAAATCCCATCGACGCCCACCGACCATCTCAGGTCTAGTTGGGGAATCCAAGTATAACTTTCGACTAGTTGTAATCGATCGCTATGAATATCATAGTTATTGGCAAAGGTGTAGACTAATAGGACAAAATCAATCAAGCCCACGATCAGCGCGTACCAGCGGACTGTCCGCCCATCTTTATCAGGAATGATGGGGATCGCCAGCGAAGCGAGGACTGGAAATATAATAATCGTTGTCAGCCAAGGGAAGCTATTCATAGGCATTTAAAATCGGGATGTGCCCAATCGATTAGTTAATATATTTTGCGACAAATGGGATGGGCGCGACATCTGTCGGATGAGATAGGATCGTCTTCTCGGTGAGGGATCGCACCAGCGGCTAGCCGCTGTGG
>NZ_JANLWO010000333.1:0-8831 GCF_031364565.1 Chamaesiphon sp. OTE_20_metabat_361 | reverse complement strand
GGATCGGGTTCCATTTTTGTGCGGAGGTGGCGGATGTGGACGCGGATTGTCTCGATATCGTCGTCTGGATCGTAACCCCAGACCTCCCTGAGAATGTCACTAGGGGACACTGTTTGCCCGTGTCGCTGGAGTAAACAGTGCAACAGTTCAAATTCGAGGTGCGTCAGCTTGATCGTCGCCTTACGCCAAATTGCCTCAAAGCGTTCGGGTACTAACGTCAGTTCCCCATAGTTAAGAATCTCGCTATGTTTGGCAGCTTGGGGAATGCGATCGGTTCGCCGGAGCAATGCCCGCACCCGCGCCAGGAGTTCCTCGATCTCAAATGGTTTGGTGAGGTAGTCATCCGCACCAGCATTAAATCCTTCGACCTTGTTCTGTGTCTGACTGAGCGCCGTCAGCATCAATACGGGAATGTCTGAAGTGCGATCGTCCCGTCGCAACCGCTGGCAAACGGTATATCCATCAACTTTGGGCAGCATCAAATCTAGGACGATCAAGTCAGGCTGGATTTGGAGCGCCATTGCCTGACCCTGAATACCATCAGGCGATTGGTTGACCTCATACCCAGCCATTTCGAGGTTAATACAGACTATTTCAGCGATCGCTGCATCATCATCGATGACTAGTATTCGAGGCATGTTCGAGTAATTTTAGATAAACGTTTGAAAAGTTTGTTAAAAATCTTTAGCAAAACAAAGCTTTCTGTAAAGATTATACGCAACTGGCTCGATCGCGGCGAGTTTTTTTTGATATTCCTCAATTTTACTTCATAGTGACTGAGTGATAATAGGTAGTTAAATGGGAGATGGGAGATGGGGGATGGGAGGTTTTAGGCTTTGAGTTTTGGGCTTTGAGGGAAAAGGAGTAAGAGAACCTGCTAGTGTCCCAGTCTCCCAGTCTCCCAATCTCCCAATCTCCCAATCTCCCAATCTCCCAATCTCCCAGTCCCCCAACTCCCAACTCCCAACTCCCATGACAACCATCCCCCCACGCAAACCCACTTGGCTAACTGTAATCCGGCTCCTACGATGGGATAAACCCGCAGGTAGGTTAATTTTGATGATTCCAGCATTGTGGGGATTATGCTTGGCTGCAAAGGGAAATCCACCGCTACCACTGTTAGGAGTGGTGATTTTGGGGACGCTGGCGACTAGTGCGGCGGGTTGTGTCGTCAACGATCTATGGGATCGGAATATCGATCCGCAGGTAGAGCGCACCAAAACCCGTCCGCTGGCGGAAAAGTCACTATCGATCGCGACTGGGGTGGGGGTGCTAATCGTGTCGCTGATTTGTGCGGCACTCTTGGCAAGTTATCTCAATCCCTTGACATTTTGGCTGTGTGTAGCTGCCGTTCCGGTAATTTTATTGTATCCTGCTGCTAAGCGAGTATTTCCCGTGCCGCAACTGGTACTATCGATCGCGTGGGGATTTGCCGTCTTGATTAGTTGGTCGATGGTCACGGCGAGTATTGCAACGCCGACATGGTATTTGTGGGGGGCGACGATTTTTTGGACGCTGGGATTTGATACTGTATATGCGATGTCCGATCGCGAAGACGATCGTCGCATCGGGGTCAATTCTAGTGCCTTATTTTTTGGTAAATACGTGGCTGAAGCGATCGCGATTTTTTATGCGCTGACAGTGGGTTTGCTGGGCTATATGGGGCAACTTATGGGGCTGGGGTCGGTATTTGTCCTGACGTTGGGTATGTCTGCTGGCTTTTGGTTGTGGCAATATCTCCAGCTCAAGAAACCCACGATTCCACCAGCTTTTTATCCCCAAATGTTTCGGGAAAATGTCTGGATTGGGTTTGGGTTGCTGCTGGGCATGATCTTGGGAGTCAGACACTAGGCTCTAGGCTTTGGACTTTAGAGTACAAATTAGGTTAGTATAGCTACCGAATCATTACTGACTAGAATAGATCGTTGGAGCAATCTCAACCCGAGCCAGTTTCTGTCAAAAGAGAGTAGAGGCGGAAATCAGATTGGGGTATAGTAGGGCTAGACCGATCGATCTATCATGCGAGGCGGTAAAAATGAAACAAATTCAGATTTCCATGTTGGTGTTGTGTCTCGGTTGCGGATTGCCGCTAGCCGCCAGAGCAGAAGCTCCCACGCCCAAAAGTGGATGCTGGTCTACCGAAGTGGCAATTCGCCCGAGTACTCCCGAGCAAGTCACCACTGCGACAGGTCGCGTAATTGGGATCGAGCGAAGTAACAAGGATCGCTCGCTGGCGGCTACAGAAGTCGTCACCTGGGTAAAGCTGAAAACACCAACTGGGCAAAAAACCGTTTATTTGGGATCGGATCGATCGCTACAACAGCAAGGCTTGAAATTGAAAGTGCGGGATACGATCGAAGTTCAGGGCGTTCAAACTTACAAGTCCAAGAAATTACCAACAATTATCGCCAACACGGTCAAAAAAAGCGATCGCGTCTGGAAAATCGATAATATTGCAACTAAACCCACCAGCGACGAACGGTGCAGATTTAACGGCTAGTACTAATATTAATCTAGGATAAAGTTTGAATCCGCTGCAAATATCCGAGATTATGTCAGAATCGCTGAAATCTTTACTCACCGCTGTCGCTGCTGGCGAAGTTACACCCGAGCGTGCATTGTCCAAACTGCAATCGCTCGGCTACGAATCGATCGACGACTTTGCCAAGATCGATTTTAACCGTCAACAGCGGACGGGCTTTCCGGAAGTCATTTGGGGACTAGGTAAAACGCCAGCGCAAATTGTCAAAATTATCCAAGTGATGCGCCAACAGCAATCGGTAGTCATGGCAACCCGGATTACACCAGCCGTCTACACCGAACTGCTTCAGGAGATCCCTGACCTAATCTATTACCAAACGGCGCAAATCTGCGCTCTAACCCCCCCGCAACCGCAAATTACACGCACAGGCAAGATTACCATCCTCACCGCAGGTACAGCCGATTTACCCGTAGCTGAGGAAGCAGCCTGTACAGCAAGTTTATGCGGTTTTGAGGTCGAAAAGTTATGGGATGTCGGCGTCGCCGGGATTCATCGCTTGCTGAATAATCGCCACGCGATCGATAATGCCGACGTGCTAATTGTCGTGGCGGGGATGGAAGGTGCGCTAGCCAGTGTAGTAGCTGGTTTGGCTGATTGTCCGGTGATTGCCGTACCGACTAGTATCGGCTACGGTGCCAGTTTTGGAGGTATAGCGCCGCTACTAACGATGCTCAACTCTTGCGCCGCAGGTGTCGGTGTGGTGAACATCGATAATGGCTTCGGTGCCGCTATTTTAGCAGCTCAAATCTTGCGATCGGCAGCTAGAGTTAGAGGGTAGAGGGTAGAGGGGGGACTGGGTGACTGGGGGGAGTTAGTGAGATGCGGAGATCTACCCACCCCGCCTGCGGCACCCCTGTCTTGAAAAGGTGCTCTACTTGGGGAAACCCCAAGACCACACTTTTCGCTCCGAGGAGGGGATTTTATTCCCTAATCCCTCATCCCTGCCCTATTCACTATTCACTATCCACTATCCACTCGAACCTACCCCTGATGCACTAAGAGCGTAAAGTTAAACACGCTACCTTTGCCCGGTGAAGATTCGACCCAAATTTGACCGTAATGGGCGCGAATAATCCGCTGACAGACAGCTAAACCGATGCCGTAGCCCGATTGTGCCAGATCGCGATCGAGTCTGATCCGCTCTTGAAAGATGCGTTTTTGGTTTTCGGCGGGGATACCCAAACCAGTATCGGCGATACTTACTTGAATAGTTTGAGCGGTACGGTGGAGGGCGCTAATGTGGACGCGACCGCCAGGGGGGGTATACTTACTGGCATTGTCGAGGAGATTGGCGATCGTCTGTCGCAGCTTATCGGCATCGCCGTAGATGAAGGGGATATCTTGAGGAATATCAGTGGTAATCCGTTGGGACTTGGCTTGAAACTGCGAATCGATTTGGGCGATGACTGCGGCGATGAGTTGGCTGAGATCGAGTTTTTGGGGATGAAGATTGAAATGGGATGTATTAGACAGAGGTTGCAAGATGTCTGTAACCAGGCGATCGATCGCTTGAAGCTGGCTGCGGGCGCGCTCGATTAATTTGGCGATTGCGGCTGGGTCTAGGGCGTTAGCGCGATAATCCTGGGGATTGTGAACGATTTCGAGCGTCCCCAAGGCTAGCGCGGCGGCTGTCAGCGGGTTCCGCAGATCGTGAGCCAAAACAGACATGGCACGGTCTTGTAATTTTAGCCGATCGAGTAAGGCTTCTTTTTCTTGCTTGAGCGTAAAAACTTCATCGGTTAATTTAATCACCTTACTGACATGGCCGATCGAATCACTCAGTAATACTCGATCGGTTAGCGGTGGCGCGGTATCTTCATCGCGCATCTGCTCGCTCCCTGCCTCAACTAGCTCCTCTTGCCACCGATCCCACCAATTATCAATTTGATCGCTAAGATTGCTCCCAGCCAAGATCTGACGGGGATTTGGGTGCAGCTTCAGGAGTGCTGGCGTGGCGATCACTCGATAGTATTCTGCTAAGTCGGGCTGTTTGCCAACATCGACAACTTGCAGCTCGAATGAATGCTCGGTATTGAGCATCGTTAATTTGTCACGAATCTCTTGATTGTGGACATAACTAGTCATCCGCTCGTCAAGAAAGAGCAATAATTGTAACGATTTGGACGAATTAGTGGATCGATCGCGGTCGGTTGACATTCATTCTCGTTGGCGTAGCCTCTCCTATAGAGAATCGAAAGCTAATGGGGTCGGGTCGATTGTGGTTTTGGGACTAAAGTAAAAAATTCAACCAAACTTTAGTATGAACCGAATCTCGAACTTTGTTAACAAAAAATTAATCTTTTTTAAAAAAATGTCATAATTCGCCGGATGAAAGTGAGGATTCTCTCTGTTATCGTCAGCGCGAAGACCGGAGTGACTCTAAAAAAGCAGCTCGCCTCAACAGTAAAATAACAAATAATAAATATAAAGAGGCGGCAAAGCTTAAGATAGGAATAACGGTAGTATCTTACTATCTGCCATCGCTATTCCCACACGCTACCCCTATGAGTACTCCGCTCGGTTATGTTGCGTTAGTCCTACACGCTCATCTCCCCTTCGTTCGACATCCTGAGAGCGATTTCGTTCTTGAAGAAGAATGGCTGTACGAAGCCATTACCGAAACATATATTCCCCTACTCCACGTTTTTGAGGGATTGAAACGGGACGGAATCGACTTTAAAATTACCATGAGTATGACACCGCCATTGGTGTCTATGCTGCGCGACCCCTTGCTCCAAGACCGCTATGACGAGCATTTAGCCAAGCTAGAAGAGTTAGCGCAAAAAGAAGTAGATAGCAACGAACACAACGGACATATCAAGTACCTCGCCGAGTACTATGTCAAAGAATTTGCCGCCACACGGAAAACTTGGGAAAGACACGATCGAGATTTAATTGGTGCTTTCAAAGGATTTTTAGACAGTAATAACCTCGAAATCATTACCTGCGGTGCAACTCACGGTTATTTACCGCTGATGAAAATGTACCCAGAAGCGGTGTGGGCACAGTTGCGGGTGGCTTGCGAGCATTATGAAGAGAATTTTGGTCGCGCTCCCAAAGGGATCTGGCTGCCAGAATGTGCCTACTATGAAGGGCTAGAGAGGATGTTAGCCGATGCTGGCTTGCGCTACTTCCTCACCGACGGGCATGGCATTATGTATGCCCGTCCCCGTCCCCGCTTTGGCAACTACGCACCAATTTTTACCGAGACTGGTGTAGCCGCCTTCGGACGCGATCAAGAGTCTTCGCAGCAGGTTTGGTCGTCGATGGTGGGATATCCCGGCGCACCCGAGTATCGCGAATTTTATAAGGATTTAGGTTGGGATGCCGATTATGACTATATCAAGCCGTACATCATGCCCAACGGTCAACGCAAGAATATCGGGATTAAGTATCACAAGATTACTTCCAAGACTGGCGGTGAGAAAGCACTTTACGATCCCTACTGGGCGAAGGAAAAAGCTGCCGATCACGCGCAGAACTTTATGTACAATCGCCAGCAACAGGTCGGAAATCTGGCACACGTCATGAAGCGTCCGCCGCTAGTTGTCTCGCCGTATGATGCCGAATTATTCGGTCACTGGTGGTATGAGGGGCCGTGGTTTATCGATTTCTTCTTCCGCAAATCTTGGCACGATCAACATACCTATCAGATGACGCATCTGGCGGATTATCTCCGCACCGAGCCGACTCAGCAAGTCTGTCGCCCTTCCCAGTCTAGCTGGGGCTATAAGGGTTTTCACGAGTACTGGCTAAATGAAACTAATGCTTGGGTGTATCCTCACCTGCACAAAGGAGCTGAACGGATGATCGAACTGGCACGGATGGAGCCAGAAGATGAATTGCAATGGCGCGCCCTCAATCAAGCCGCACGGGAATTATTACTCGCGCAATCTTCGGACTGGGCATTCATCATGCGGACTGGGACGATGGTACCATATGCCATCCGCCGCACGCGATCGCATTTAGTCCGCTTCCACAAACTCTATGACGACCTCAAAGAACTGAAGGTCGATAGCGGTTGGCTCGAAAAAGTCGAGACGATGGATAACATTTTCCCAAGTATCAATTATCGGGCTTATCGACCATTGTAGGTAAATACGATCGACTCTCAAACACCAGCGCCCAAAATCTAGATAATGATTAGTTTGTGGCATTAGCCCAAAAGATCGTAATTCGATCTTTAATGCTGTCTATGGAAATCTAGTCAGCTCCCCGACTGAATAAATTAGTCGGGGATATTTAATCGATCGAACTACAGAGCGATCCCGAAAAAAACTCGTTCGGGATTAAGGATTAATCACACCCGAAAAAAGACCGATTAGGATCAAAGATAGAGGTGTCAAAATGAGAATTGCATTGATCGTAGTACCGATCGAGGGTGTGATATTTTCTGGCGGATTTAGTTCGGAGGCATGAGAGCGATCTTGGGTCTGCGTTTTCATAAACTAGTAAATATTTGGCTTGACTATCTCTCTATCTTCGCTCGATTCTAACTATATAGCATCGCTCGATCGAAAGATTAGCACTTAAAAATTACATCATTCGATCGAATGATTATTAATTTTAAATAGTGTGCCAGATTAAGTACTTATTTAAGTAGTAAAGTATATGCACTTGTCTATTGAATGTTACATTTATTGTAAGCTTATTTTCAGATATCGTGCAAACACCCGATGAAATCCGCAACTGGTATCGAACATTTACACCCGAAAAATTGCAGCGAAATCGATGGTATGGATCGGTCACGCAAGCATACGATAAAGTCCGCCCCAAATACGCTCAAGCCTTTTTAGAATGCGCGATCGAGGTTGCTAAAATCCCTGCTAATGGGCAGATATTAGAGGTCGGCTGCGGCCCAGGCACGGCGACGATTTCCTTGGCTCGATTGGGATTTTCAGTCATCGCATTAGAACCAAGCTTAGCAGCTTGTGAAGTCGCTCGTCAAAATGTCGCTGCCTATCCCAATATCGAAATTATTAATACCAGTTTTGAAGAATGGGAGCCAGTCGATCGAGAATTCGATGCAATTGTAGCCGCAACTTCTTGGCATTGGGTATCACCAGAAAATAAGTACCAGAAAGCCGCAAGTATGCTCAAAAATACTGGAGTGCTGGTTTTACTATGGAATACAACGATGATGCCACCGCTCGTGATATTCGAGCACTTAACTGAGATATTTAGACAACATCTACCAGCTTTCGCAGAATATAAAGATCGCGATCGTGAAGTTAAAGAACTGAATATCTTTGTTGATGCCGCGATCGATTCGGGCTTATTTAGTAACTTACGGACAGAAGTTCGGGTGAATGAGGTGAATTATGCGATCGATGATTATCTACAACTATTGACAACCTATTCACCCTGTATCGCCCTAGCTCCCGAAAGCAGACACGAGTTATCAGAGAGCTTAAGAGCAGTACTCGCACAAAACTGTGGCACCCAGATGCAATTATCTTATCAGTCTGTTTTTCAAATTCTCGATCGCAGCTTGCCCGAATCATAAGATATTGCAACAGTATTGCAATTCAAAAATAATCGAGCGATTCTATTGTTCAATTATCCCAGCTTGTATCAAGAGCTGACGCTCTTCAACTCGTTGGCAAAGCCTCTCTGAAAGAGAATCGCGACGATTTAATTGCAATAGCCGAATTGTAACCCGACCGATCGCAGTTAAAGGCGAAAATTCGGCTCCATTCAATTAAAGTTATGTATTAGCAGACAGTTTATATGGAGAAAGCCCAACTGCTGTACTGAGAATATTAGAAAAATTAAACTTACAATTCATGGTGTCGATTAGAAGTAATCATGGTGTGTGGCTGCCAGCTACAGCCAAGGTTAGACAGCGGCGTTTTTATTCTGGGGTTCCCCCAGAATAAAAAAACGACAAGACAGACAAAATGGCGTAAATTTACCAGAACATTTGCGGCTAACCCACCAGAAATTAGATATGTTCGTGAGGTAATATTTGGTTAGCGGGGACGTTATACTTATTGGGATTTGACTACTGACACTGAAACTTTACCACCCAGTAGCACATCTTATGTTATGACAAACATTCAGAGTGACAGAAGAGGGATAAGTAGCTGAGCATAATTAAAGTGACAATGACGAAATCGCCCTCACCCCGCCAGAGCCTTCGGCTCTAGCTCCCCTCTGTCTTGTCTTGACGCGCTCGACCTGGAGGGAACCTCCGTGATGAGCGCGTCGCTGATTCGCTGAACCGTCGGGGAACAAAGGCGTGCGCGAATCGCTCCCAAGCTTGGGAGCGGCGTTTTTATGTCTAGGG
>NZ_JANLWO010000317.1:0-9433 GCF_031364565.1 Chamaesiphon sp. OTE_20_metabat_361 | reverse complement strand
ATTGCGCCACTTTGATGTAGTCGCTAAGTTTGCTGGACGATCGCTAGCATTAAATTGAGTTGCTTCGTTAAACTGATTCATAATTAGATGATGTAATTAATATAATCGATCTCTACAGATCGCAAACTGGATTGTCGGACTCTCGATCGCTGCGGCTGGGGAAAAAACCTCGACCGCGAACAGCAATTATCAACTGTGAACTGTCAATTGGTTCAACACCTGGGCATTGATAATTGCCTCGGGTTCTAGTACCAATACCAACTCTTTTTCTTGTAAAATCCAGCCGCGTAAATAAGGCGTAAATGCTGGATTAAAACTCCCGATCGGCGATTCGATTTGTTCGTGGGCAAATCGGGTCACTCCTTGAATCGATCGAACTGCAACCGCCAGCGGGACATTAGCAACGTTTAGAAGGGCAATATCGTAACTGTGTGCATGGCGATCGAGTGGTTCTAAACCGAGGATTTCCGGCAAATCTACCAGCCACAATAAGCTACTCCGACGATTGAATAACCCCAAAATCGGCGATGGCAAATTGGGAATTACCGAAATTCTCCCAGCAGGTAGCACGATCGCTTCTTGGGTTTGCAGCATCGGTACGACGGCGTAAGTTTGCTCGTCGAGCTTGAGCCGCAAAAACATATCACCGCTGGTTCTGCTCGATCTCTTGTTGGGTAAGGTAGTGACGCTCATGAGATAGATGGGAGATGGGAGGGGGGAGGTGGGAGAGGGTAGAGAATAGATAGACTGTTGGTTTACCCCCCCAACCCCCCCTTATAAAGCGGATGCGCGCACTGTTCGGGTTCCCCGACAGTGTTAGCGCACCAAGCAGGGGGGGCTTTTCCGGCTCTTTCCCCTTATAAAGGGGAGAGCTTTTCTGGCTCCCTCCCCTTTGTAAAGGGGAGGCTTTTCCGGCTCCCTCCCCTTTATAAGGGGAGGGTTGGGGTGGGGTAAAGGACTACGCTCGATTCCAACAAACCTAATTCGCTACCCGTAAATTTAATTAAATACAGATTTAATAGCTTTGATAATATCTTCTTGAGAGTAGGGTTTAGTGACGTAAACATCTACACCCTGTTTTTTGCCCCATAATTTATCTAAATCTTGAGAGCGAGATGTACAAGCAATCACGGGGATACTTTCAGTATCGGGATTTTTTTTCAATGTCCGACAAAATTCAAACCCATTCATTCCCTCCATTACGACATCGGTAATGACGACATCGGGCTTTTCTTTATCGACTAAACTCAAACCATCTTTGGCATTATCAGCCGAGACAACTTGATAACCATTATCTTTTAGATAAAGAGTCATCAACTGCATCTCAGAGGGGGTGTCTTCAACAACTAAAATCTTAACCATTACTCCACTTTTCCTAAATATACAGAATTGTTTAAACTTACTAATTAACTGCTTTAAGCTATCTATAAAATGCTTGGTAATTAATAATTAATAATTATTAATTATTAATTAATTTACTGGTGTTCTGCCATCAGATGTCTGGACACCATCTCGATCAAACCTGCTTGCGTAAACGGTTTGGTCATATAATCAGTCGAACCAGCCATTTTGGCTTTAGCCCGATCGATAATGCCCGTATTTCCCGTTACCATCACAATTGGCGTCTTTTTAAATGCTGGATGTTTGCGGAGCATCGAGCAAAGTTTGTAGCCATCGATCGTCGGCATTCCGACATCTAATAAAATAATGTCAGGATTGATGCGGATAATCTTCATTAAAGCCGTGCCGGAATCGACGATCGGGAAGACCTTGAAACTATCTCCATCGAGAAAGCGATTGATTTCCCGTAAAATAGTCGGACTATCGTCTACACAAGCAATCTTGTAAGTCGCTTGTTCGATGAGGTCGCCAGTTGCAACATCACTCGCACCGGATTTATCGGCAACTGCTGCGAATGCGGCGGTAATTGTCTGCGCTTTTTCATCAAAGCGTTCGCGATCTGATTCCACCAAATAGAGCTTGTGTAATCGATCGAATGGTGGTTGTGGCGGACGCAAACCGACAATCCGATTATTAATCAGTCGATGTAAGTTATTAGCGACTGTCAATTCATCTTGTTTGAGCAACAAAGACAATTGTCGAAAGCTAAAACCGATTAAGATTTTACTCAATTTCGCCTTAACATCTGGCGTGAGTAAAGGATGCTCGACATTCATCAAATACGGACGCTGATAAGGCGATTGAATGGCTGGTTGTAATGCCTGCCAAGCTTGTAACTCTGTTTGGCACTCTTTTGTCACAAACAGGAAGTTACCACTCCACCAAATCGGAAAAGCCGTATCGCGAGATATCAACTCGCTCTTCCCAGCCGTAATCAACAAATAAGATTGAAGTACTTCTTTGGTGATACTTTTGACCAGGGCACCAGCAGTTTGCTCGGTAATATGCCCTTGGGCGATCGCCCAGCGAATTGCCTGATAATCGAGACTGGGATAAGTAGCCTCAAAATTAGCGTCTTTGAGCTGTTCGCGCAGATCTGTATAAACCTGATTTGCTAAAACAACTGGGCTGAGTCGGCGCAGGTGTTGTTCCAGACGCTCGATCGGTTCGAGAGAATGATTGGCATAAAATAATTTACCTTCATAAAAGTACAGTAACCAAACAATGTCATTGGCAACAATCCGCAAACAACCTTTAGCTTGGGAAGTAGCTAACTGTTCTAATAACTTGATGGGGTTTAATGTTCTTTCGGTATCAGCAACGCTGCTAGAACCCTGATTCATGGCTCGAACTCATAGCTTAGTGGACTTAAAATTTGCAAGAGCAGGGATAGATCGCGATCGAGACTAAATATTTGGTTGGCTCAAACCCGTTGGTTCGCCCCGCCAAAAGTGAAGAATCGCTCGTGGGCATCAATGCGTGTCTTACTTATATTTCCCTAGTTAAATCCAAAAAACGACATCTGCTTGAGAAAGTCGTTGGATAGGGAATAGGGGATAGGGGATAGGGAATAGGGGAGATGGTGAGACGCTTGCGTCTTAACATCCTTACCCATTACCTTTTACCTTTTACCCATTACCTCTTACCCATTACCTCTTTCTTACCCTATCCCCTATCCCCTATCCCCTATCCCCTCTTAGCAACTTTTGACTCCAAAAGTGGAACTATAAAGGAAAGTATCGATCCGCTAGACACCTATGGCTATTTATTCTCCATTACGATCGCGACGGTTAGCAGCGCAGCAGGTAGAAGTCACCCAGCGGCTGATTACCTTCGAGCTACGCGCTCAAACTTTTGCACTCCCACTCGATCGAGTTCATAAAGTAATTGCCCTTAATGCTTTGGGCGACCGAGTTAAATCGAGATTATATGGCGATTCCAATCAGACTGGAGTGAGTTTGACCACATATCAAGGTCAAGAACTAGTCGTTATTGATATCGGTCAGCGCATCTTTGGCAGTACCCAGACATTGCTACCCACCTCGTCCCACCTGGGTGCAGATGCAACAGCACCAGCGGTGAGATATTTAGCGATCGTCGAGCCAGAACCAGATCGCTTAGTCGGTGTGCCGCTCGATTCACCGCCAATTATCCAATCGATGCCGCTTTCGGCATTTAAACCACTACCTGCGATCTATCAACAACATAGTAAGATCCATTGCGTCAGTGCCATGTCGATCGACTTACCCGATCGACCATCGATCTTTTTATTAGATGTCGTCACCTTAGCTGCGCCAGCGTAAATCGATCGGCTTTATTTGCTAACCTGTAACGGTAATTGTTAGGGTAATATAAACATAAAGCTCAACCTAAAAAATAGCGCGCACAGTATTGAAATGTGATTGTTTAGTTACTAATTATACAGCTCCGCCAAAGAGCTGAAGACTTTGCATGGGTTGATGTTAAACTAGAGGGAATATTTCAGGCGATTGCACAGCAGTTTAGTCTATAAAATTATCGAACTTTAAATGGCAAACCAGACGTGTATTTCGATCGGAATCAATCAATACCAGTTCTTGCCGCCGCTGAGTTATGGCATGGCTGATGCTGTGGCGATCGAGCATTTTTTTGTAGATGCAGCGGGCTGGGATGCGCAACAGTGTCTACTCTTGACCGATATGTCGGGAGAGGCTGCCAATAAATCGACTTATCCCACCCGCGAAAACATCAATCGCTGGATCAAACAGTGGTCTTGGGAGATCCTCCATCATGGAGATTTAGTATGGTTTTTCTTTAGTGGCTGTGGCGTAAGCTTTGGCGATGAAGATTATCTAATCCCGATCGACGGCAAGACCGACGATCTTGCCAATACTTGTATCTCAATTCGCCAACTCTATCAGCAGTTCCGCGATATTGGCGTCAATGCCCTGGTCTTTCTCGATGCCAATCACTCGCAGCATCTATCGCTCGGCGGCGGTATTGGTAACACCACCGCCAAACTCGCTCAAGAATATCAAATCCCTACTTTCTTATCTTGTCAAAGTCACGAATTTTCTAATGAAGATGCGGGATTGGGACATGGCTTATTTACGACAGCGCTACTCGAAGCCCTAAATTATCATCCCGATCTCAACCTCGAAACGATCGAGACTTACCTCACCAGTCGCCTTGCCGAATTGAGCGAACATCACTGGAAACCACTCCAAACCCCCCTGGCGATTATCCCCAAAGGCGTCTCGGAGCATCGTCCGGTGTTCTCGGCGACAACTCAATCATCGATCTCGGCAACCGTCCCAGAGGTGGTCTACAGCCCGCCGACACAGCCGCAATTCAGTCAGGATACTTATGCACCTTACACGCCGCCAATGCTGAGCGTGTCGCTGGTGACGCCCGAATCGATCGGGACTGGCGCGATCGTCAAAAGACCTGCGCCCAAACCGATCCGCAAAGAGATTCCTAACTGGGCAAAAGTCAGCTTTTTACTAACGATGCTCGTCGGTGCTGGTGCGGGAATTTTTGTGTTTAACTCCCAAATGCCCGCCGAACGTCAACCAATGGCGCGACCAGTTGCCAACGATCTGACTAGTTCGGTTTCCGTCGGCGTAGTGGCGGCGACCGAACCGATCCCCGACCTCCAACAAGCCAGAATGTATATCAGACCTGGTGATGCCACATCTCGCTATCAAGCGATCCTCGCCGCCCGCAAGATTACCGCGAGTACGCCAGAAGTAGCTTCAGAAGTCAAACAATCGATCGAGCTATGGTCGCAAGAAATCTATCAAATTGCCCAAAGTCATGCCGATAAGCAACACTGGCAAATTGCGATCGACACCGCGAGAATGGTGCCCCGCGATGCTCCCAACTACAGCACGGCTCAGGGTTCGATGTTGGAGTGGAAAAATAAATTGCCCCAGGGCTAGGCGCTACGATTTATACACGAGTTAATTGAGTTGCTGCGTAGTCCTTTACCCCACCCCAGCCCTCCCCTTATCAAGGGGAGGGAGCGAAAGCCCCCCCTTGATAAGGGGGGGTTGGGGGGGTAAGCCAACTCAAACGAAGTCTAGCCAACCTGCATACATCCAGTAGAGACTGAGCAAGTGGCTTAAGCCTCAACTCAAAAACAACTGATAAGCAGGATTCTGGCGCTCGTCCCAGTAACGATAGGGGGTGCGATCGAGAAAATCCGCCCAAGCAGTCATTTCCGTCGGTGGTACCTCAATCCCGATTAAAATGCGTCCGTAATCGGCACCGTGATTGCGATAGTGGAAGAGACTGATATTCCACTCGGGGTTCATACTATTGAGAAATTTGGTGAGTGCGCCCGTGCGTTCGGGAAACTCAAACCGATAGAGCAGTTCGTCTTGCACCACTGACGAACGTCCGCCGACGAGATGTCGCAGGTGCAGCTTAGCCATTTCATCATCGGTTAGATCGATCGTTTTAAAGCCTTCAGCTACCAATTTAGCAATAATCGTCGCAGTATCTGCCCGATTTTGGACTTGAACGCCGACGAAAATATGCGCTTGAGTCGCATTCGCCATCCGGTAGTTAAATTCCGTGAGATTGTGCGTCCCCAAACAGGTACAAAAGCGCCGAAAACTGCCCCGCTCCTCCGGAATAGTCACCGCCAAAATTGCTTCGCGGCGTTCGCCAACTTCCGCCCGCTCGGCGACAAATCGCAGCCTGTCGAAATTCATATTGGCACCACAAGCCACCGCCACCAGGGTTTTACCCACGATTTCCTCGCGCTCGATATAGGCTTTGGCACCTGCGATCGCCAACGCCCCCGCAGGTTCTAAGATCGATCGAGTGTCCTCAAACACATCCTTAATTGCCGCACAGATGTCGTCTGTATCGACCAGGATCGTCTCATCGACATACTTTTGACACAATCTAAAGGTTTCGACCCCTACCTCCTTCACAGCCACCCCATCGGCAAATAAACCCACCCGATCGAGTTTGACTCGCTCCCCAGCGGCAAGAGATCGACTCATTGCATCGGCATCGACTGGCTCCACACCAATAATTTTGATCTCGGGATACAACCGCTTGACATATGCGCCAATCCCAGCAATCAACCCACCACCCCCAATCGCGACAAAAATTGCATGAATCGGCTGTTGATACTGACGCAAAATCTCCATCCCGATCGTCCCCTGTCCGGCAATTACATCGGGATCGTCAAAAGGATGAATAAAAGTCAAACCCCGCTCTGCGCCAAGCTGACAGGCATAAGCATAGGCATCATCGTAAGTCTCGCCCGAGAGAATTACCTCTGCACCCCGAGCCGCAACTGCATCGATTTTCATTTGCGGCGTCGTCACTGGCATGACGATCGTCGCAGTAGTGCCCAGTTGCTTGGCACCTAACGCCACACCCTGCGCGTGGTTCCCAGCCGAAGCCGCAATTACCCCCCGCGCCAACAATTCCGGCGGCAGTTTAGCCATCTTGTTATAAGCCCCGCGCAGCTTGAAGGAAAAAACAGGCTGCATGTCTTCTCGCTTGAGCAAAATCTGATTTTTCAAACGATCGGAGAGGATTGGAGCGCGATCGAGTGGTGATTCGATCGCCACATCGTAGACGGTAGCCGTCAGGATTTTTTGGAGGTAGTCAGGATCGCTAGACATGAGCGGAGCAAGTGTGGATGAATGTAGATCTAGTCTACAGTCCTTCTGCTGGCGTCGCTCGCCTTCACCTTCCCTAACCTTATTTGGCGTTGCTGAATCTGGGTATGAAAGGGGGACTGGGGGACTGGGTGACTGGGAGAAGGGGATTTGGGAGTTGCACAAAAAGGGAAATCATACATCAATTCAGCAATGCCCTGCTGGAGAGCCGATCTGCTGAAACCATAGTCGTCAGATTGTCAGCTTACACATAAGTCGGCGATCGTCCGACCAAACTATTTTTTACATCTGTGTCGATCGTTACGGAGCTTTTTCGATCTGTTCAAATTTTACTGACAACTCAACTAAACGGATATTTTTGTGTATAAAATTGTACTTGCAACACTTGCGATATCTATCGATCGAGCCTAAAAAAGTTGCTATAATTATTCGGATATTACCAAGCAGTCTATATATTTCAACACATTTTCTTACTTATTAGACACCAAATAACATTCGGACAAATTAATGCTATTACCAATCTAATTCCTAATGATAGCGATCGCTCGATGTTGAGGTTTTATAAATAAATAGCCAGCACACTTTCGTGATTTGCTTTTCAATCGATCGTTATTGAACGTGTGATATTAAGATCTAGACAAATAATTAGAATAATTGTTTGTCTAATAGTTCGCCTGCTAGAAATTTTATCAAATTATTGCGATCGAGATCTCAATATAGCAAATTATACCAAGACAAAATACTTATAAATCCAACTGTTTGGGATCGATCGGCCGATCGGGCGATCGTGCCGAAACCTGCTAACGCCATATAGAGAAATCGCTCAGGGTGCGATCGTCATTTACCACGTCGGTCATCTTGCCGATCGATATTGAGTATTGCTAACGCTACTCAGTAAAGCTTCAGAAGACCTGGCTCTTCCTAGACATAGCGACCGAGCAAAATAGGATCGTATCGGGCACAATCGCCAATTAAGATCGTCAGGTTATTATCGATCGTTGGCAACTAAAACAATGCTCGAATCTATGATATGGTAGTGTCTCAGATACCAATCTATTTCTGGATTGCCATCCCCATGACTTTTAGTAACTACTGATATTTTCAATGACGCACATCGGTTATAATGTTGCACTATACAAGCTTATATCCCTTTATTAAATAAAAGTTTTGATAAATGAAATCAGTTGCGACAGGTGTCAAGTTACATACGGATAGAATCCTCATCGTTGATGATTCGCCGGAAATCCTCTCCGTTACGGAAGCTATTCTATCCTCCGCAGGCTATGAGACGATCGCCTATACCGACGGAAACATTGCCCTGCAAATTATGGAATTGTTACCGCCAGATTTGATCGTGCTCGATATCAACATGCCTCATATTGACGGGTTTGAAATGACTAAGCGCATCAGAGGTAATCCTACCTGGGATTTGACGCCCATCCTTTTATTTACGGCACTCGACAGTTCTCAAGCCGCGTATGGACTTGAATGTGGTGCTGACGATTTACTGGGCAAACCTATTGGAATCGAGGAGTTACTAGGCAAGGTAAGTTTGTTACTGCATTCTCGTTATCGTCAACAACTGCGGGCGGGGTAGGGATTAGGGATTAGGCTTTAGGTTGTAGCAGAGACGGGATAGGGGTTAGACTTTGGGCTTTAGGGATTAGGCTTTAGGTTGTAGCAGAGGCGGGACTAGACTACTTGTTAGTAGACAGAATCCTGCTTGTCCAAAAATCCCGATTGGGGTTATTTTCTAGATAATCTTAGGATTAAATTGACACTTCTGGGCGATCGCGACTTGGAGTAGGTTTTGATATCGCTCGGTACCGAGCGTATATGCACCAAATCGTTCGAGGTGTGGATTGGTCATTTGGGCGTCAAAGAGCCGAAAATTTTGCTGGCGGAGATGATTGACTAACTGCACCATCGCCACTTTCGATCCCTCGGGAATATGAAAAAACATCGATTCGCCAATAAAGGCAGCACCGATAGCAATCCCCAAGATACCGCCAGCGAGTTCGTTCCCTTGCCAAGTCTCAAAACTATACGCCCAACCCGCTTGGCACAACTCCCAGTAGATCTCCTGAAGCTCCCGAGAAATCCAAGTAGTATCGCGATCGGCACAACCTGCTACAACCGCTCGAAAATCCCCATTAATCCTGACAGTAAAGCGATCTTGATTGATGACGCGTCGCAATGATGTCGGGTACCGAAAGCGATCGTCGAGCGGAATCAGCGCATGTTTGTCGCTAGAATACCACTGAAGTTCGCTATCCTCATCATCTGCCATCAAAAAATAACCCTGCGAGTAACCCTCGATAATTCCCGGTATGTGGTATTTCATTTTAGGGGATAGGGGATAGGGAATAGGGGATAGGGATTAGGGTAAGAGGTAAGAGGTAAGAGGT
>NZ_JANLWO010000309.1:0-3869 GCF_031364565.1 Chamaesiphon sp. OTE_20_metabat_361 | reverse complement strand
AATCGATATCAGCTAGCATAAACCCGCCCCTATAGTCGATGGATCTGTAGGGGCGGGTTTATGCTAGCAATTTTTGTCTGACACTATTATCTCCCAAACAAACCCGCCCTCCCTACTAGAAGCTTAGCTAGATTTACTTTGCCTGACGCAATAGCTCGATCGTTCTTTGGTAATCATTCATCTGTCCCTGCTGGCGGAATAATTTCGCACCAGTAGTGAGATCGGCAACCGCACCCTTTTTGTCGCCCAGTGCTAATTTCACCGCACCCCGATTGCTGTAAGTTTCCGCATCTTGGGGATTGAGAACTATTGCTCGATCGAAATCCATAATTGCGCCCCGATTATCGCCTAGCTCAAATTTTGCCACTCCTCGATTATAGTAAGTAAGGGGATCTTGAGGATTGAGGGAGATCGCCTGAGTATAGTCGGCAATTGCCCCCTGTTTGTCGCCTAGTCCGAGTTTCGCTGCTGCGCGATTGGTATAGGCTTCGGCATATTTAGGATAGATCTCAATTGCTCGATCGAATTCTAAAATTGCCCCCTGTGCATCGCCAGTATGCAGCTTCAGAGTACCGCGATCGTTAGAATCGATCGCGGGAGCTGGCGTGCGAAGTGGCAGACTCGAAGAGGATTGGGCAATCGGCATCGAGATAATTAAGAAGATCGGGGTGAGAAGTAAAAGGGCGAATTTCATGGGGTATCTGACAATTTTTTGGAGTTAAACTATTTGGTACGAACAGCACCGAGATGGATAGTCACTAGATTTACTATTTAGCTGAAGCTACAAACTGTCGCGCTCGTTTTCCGGCAAAAACTGAGTCGGCAGTGAGAAGCTGACATGTTGCTAACCATCGCATTTTTTTAAGGCGATCGCATCTATCGATCGAATGGGAGTAGGTCGGCGATCGAATCCTAAAAGCACTATATAAGTAGAAATTGAGGAAATTGTGAGTGCAGAATATGGGAGTAACGATAGTTACCCCCACATTGGTCGATCGGTTAGAACTAATATAGCCTGACTATAGCCCTAAATCTGCCGCAATCCGGTGAGCGCAAGCAAACCCCGAGAAAGCCACTGCATTTAATCCTTGTCCGGGAAAGGTACTATCCCCGACACAATACAAATCCGGTACCGCCGTGCGATTGAATGGCATATTTAATAGTCCCGGCAACTTCCGGCGCGGCACTGGCCCATAGCTGCCATCAGCACGTCCTAGAAAGCGGCGGTGCGTACGCGGTGTACCCACCTCCATGAAATCTAATCCCGCATTTAAGCCAGGGAAAATCCGCTCTAGTCGATCGAGCAATACCCCCGCGCGCGCCTCTTTTTTGGCGGCATAGTCACTCGGCGATAAACCTTCCCAATCGCTCATCCAACTGGGAGTAAACGCATGGATAATGTGATATCCCGCAGGTGCCAAGCTCGGATCGAGCAAAGTCGGAATCGACACAAAAATCGTCCCTTCCGGCTCCTCCATCTGCGTCCAATCTTCGAGCAAGACATGATGACACTCGGTACCCGCAGGCAGTACACTCGCCTCGACACCCAAGTGCAGACTCAAAAAAGCTGGCGACTTCTGATAACGTGATTGCCATTTGCGCTCCTTCTTGGGCATTTCATCTGCGGGTAAGAGCTGCTCGAAAGTATCCCAACGCGTGGCATTAGACACAATCTTCTTGGCTCGAAAAGTCTTGCCATTTGCCACTTCTACCCCGACAGCTTTACCCTGCTCGGTGATAATTTTTGTCACCCGGCACTTGTAGTAAATTTTGCCCCCAGCTTTTTCTAAGCCAGTTACTAACTTTTGGGCGATTTGACCGACACCACCTTTAGGATAATTAATACCGCCATAATGTCGATCGGAAAAGACCATTCCAGCATTAATCATGGGCGTCATTTCCGCAGGTACCACCGACCAGATATAACACTCGATATCGATAAATTTCAAGACGTTGGGATCTTGAATATATTTGCGGGCAATATCGCCCACATTTAAAGGTAAATACTTAACCAAACCCAGACAAGCAGCCGGATGTTGAAAGAATACCCGCATCAGATATCGCAACTCCTCAAGCGATAACAAATCCATCGCATTCAGGCAATTAAATACCTGCCAACACTCATCATAAAACTGCCGAATCCCCTGGGCTTCATGTGGGAACCTGGCAATTACTTCTTGTAAAAACTGCTCGTAATCTTGATGGACTTTAATATCTAAATCGTCAGGTAAATGATATTGCACCTGCACCGGGTCGGGGATCGTTTCGATACTCTCGCCCACCGCCGCCAGCGCCCGCGTCAATAAATTGGTAGTTCCCTGCTTGCCAAAGCCAAAGATCATCGAAGCACCGACATCAAAACGATAGCCCTCGCGATCGAAATAGCCCGAACTGCCGCCAGGAATCAGATACCGCTCCAATACCAATACTTTTGCACCCTTCGCCGCCAACTGAGTTGCCGTCACCAATCCCCCAATTCCCGAACCGATAATAATCGCATCAAAAATGGTTCTATCGTCCAGCGAAGCAACAGTTTCGGTACTAGCACTCACAGTCATAAATGAATCTTAAAAAAATCTAAAAAGTCATACGCTTTCTAATTTTACTGCTTTTTTCCTAGAAGCAGAACCACAAATCCGTAACTGTTAGTAGCCACCACCATTAGAATTTATCGTCTGTCCGGTAATCCAGCGCGCATCATCACTCGCCAGCCACCCAATCAATCTGGCGGCATCCTCTGGCTGACCCCATCTTCCTTGGGGATTGGCACTGCGAATTAACTCGTGCAACTCGGCATCCGCCCACGCTGTATCCGTCGCGCCAGGGTTGACCGTATTGACGGTGATGCCGCGTGAAATCAGATGTGCCGATAAGCTCAGCGTCAGTTGCTGGACGGCACCCTTGGACGCCACATAAGCCAGCTCACCAGGCATCGGCGTCAGATGTTGTCCCGAAGTTAGCAAGATGACTCGACCGGAACTTTGCTGATGTTGAGCCGCAAAAGCTTGCACCAATAGCAATGTCGCGCGCACATTTATATGCAAATGCCGATCGATTTCGGCGGCGGTGAGCTGTTCTAAGGCACCCATCGTACTGTAAGTATGGTTTGCAACTAAAATATCGATCTGTCCCAAGCTTTGCACTGCGGCATTCATAATCCGATCGGGTGTCGTCGGATCGCTAAAATCGCCCTCAGCATGGGCGATTTTGGTGCCAGATGCTTCGAGAGTGGTAATTAGGGAAAAGATGCCATCCGCATCGGCTCCCCACTCCCGCTCGGCATCATAGGGCGTGTAGGAATGAATAAATACATCTGCTCCCAGCATGGCTAGGCGTTGGGCAATGGCAAACCCGATCCCTTTGCGCCGACTTACGCCTGTGACTAGCGCCACCCGCCCTGTTAATCCTGCTGTATTTAAGCTGCCACTCATTCAAAATACATATCTCTGCACGATAAGTTTATCGTCCCCAGGTTGAAATAAACCACCCGATCGCGATGCCTAAGCCACCAAATCTCACAGCTTGCCAAAAGGGTTCCCACATGTTCAATAGTTGGGATTCTAATGTAAAACTTAGTTCTTCCAAACGCGATCGAATTTGTGCCAGTTCCTGCTTGACTTCCGAGTTCTTGCTGCCTTTGTGTTTCAACTCATTGCGCTGACGCTCTAATACTACCCGTTCCCGCTCGGCTAACTCGATCTCTGCCTGACGCTGTTTGAGAGTGGCGATCGCTTGTTCTAAGTCGGCAATTTCGCGATCGAAGTCGATCGTTTCATCAACAGGGGTAGCATTGTGAGTCATAGTCGGCGATACAATTTGGATAGCGTTACTATTAATATGCCTAAATTCAGGTCATAAATCTCATGTCT
>NZ_JANLWO010000242.1:0-2810 GCF_031364565.1 Chamaesiphon sp. OTE_20_metabat_361 | reverse complement strand
GATCGCGATCTCGCGGATGGCTGGATGCAGCCAATACATACCAGACTGAAATTCAATTAAGGAGCGGTTCTTGAGCGAATTAACTACAGATAGCTGGCGTTCGAGTGTGACATCCCATAATAAGCTCGACAGTGCAGCTACTGGGACTCTACTTAAATCTTGATAACGATAAGCACCCGCCCGACAGAGCAACCGATAAGCGTCGGGATCTAAAGATTGAAGGCGATCGAATTGAGTGATAATTAATTGCCTCAATCCAGTCTCAACAGTGCGATCTGCGCTGGCTAGATAGACATTCAGCTCGCGGTCGAAATCAGTACAAATATTGCCAGCAATAATATCCATTGCCTTCGCATTACCACCATAAGCTTGATGTAATGGCGCAATGGCGCTCGGGGTAGTGGCGATCTGTCGATAGTTAAAATAAGTTTGCCAAGTAGGTAGATCCAATCCCGATAGCCGATAATGAGTCAAATTGAGATCGATTTCACACAACCTGTCGCGACTGGTAATCAGGGTAACTCCAGCTAACTGTCGATCGGTCAAAACTCGGAGTAATTCTAGATAACTGCGATGGGCATCTACAAACCGACCATCCCGATCCAATGCTGGCTCCAGGTTATCGATTAATACCCCAATTTTACATGCGCTCAGTTGCCGTTTTAAGCGTAATAAAGCCACCCCAAACTCTCGCCCGGGGTCTATTCCTAAATCTTGCCCCAACCACTCCTCTAGCACGATTTCAGCCGGGGTAATTTGGGCGGTTTCCTTCGCCATCGATAACTCTAAAATCGCGTCGCAACCACAAGTTTGCAGATATTGCTGAGCTAACATCGTTTTACCAACACCGCCTTCACCCTGAATGACGATCGATCTTTGTCCCTGTTGGATTAGTTCGTCTAGGCTAGCAGTTGCCTGCTCGCGACCGATAAATTGATAATTGACGAGCGAACTTGACTGCGCAAGCGGTATGATATGCCGTTGTAAGATCGACTTGAGATTAGTTTTAGTGACCCGTTCTCCTAATAGTTGGGATAATAATTGCCACAGTGCCGCCGCGATATCTTTGACGTGTCCCTCCGTACAATGATACTCAGCAGCCATATCTAGATACTTTTTCCCCTGCCATACCTGACTGATAATAAAAATCTGAAGATCGCTCAGATGTCTTCCAGTCTCGATCTCGATCGATCGATCGATCCAATTTATTGCAGTCTCGACGTTCATCTAAGAGGGGGTAGAGGGTAGCGGGTAGAGGGTAGCTGTAGGGTGTGTTACTCCGGAGGATAACGCACCCATACATTTTGATAACTACTCATTATTGACTATTCATTCCCGACTTTTTCAGACTTTCGATCGAGTCGGGATTGCCGACAAGATCCGACTGACAGGATTGAGGTGCGAGTTTATATTTGGATTAACACCTCAATCCTGGTCTGTAAGTCATGATTTTACTGCCACTATACCAGCAGCAACGCCATCAAAAAGATCGACATCATTCGGAATTTTCTTCAACAATTAAAGAATTTATTAATACTTATTTTAATCCAAGTTATTTGACCGATCGCTTACAAGAATTACCCCAACAATTCGCACATCCACAACCGCGTCGCTGGGCGCGAATTGAATGGCAAAGTATCGACTCAACGCAGATAACTGGCATCGATACCCCACTATTTTTAGCGATTCTCCAAGGCGCGATCGATACAGAGGCACCTATTCGAGATTATACCCACACCAGTCGGCAATATCTCGATGCCATTCATCCCCAGATGGCCGAATTTGTGGGTGGCAGAGTCGATGCTGTCGGTAATTCCCAATCTAAGGGGATGTGGGAACTAGAAGAATGTCGCCATGCCCCAGCATTAATCGCTATCTACGAGCGTATCAGTGGTGAGAAGGTACGACTCAATCCCAAACAAGCACGAGCCTATCAACCAACAGATTGCCCTGATGCGGATCTTTATCGTCATGGTTTATCGCGAATCTTTACTGAATATGGTGCTGCCTGTTTATATCTGTGGTTAATTGGACATTCTACAGGAACACTCAGACAAGTATTAGAAGAACTGCTCACAGATGAAATTAACCATTTAATTAAATTTTGGGGGTTTGGAATCTGGCTATATCCATACCCCAAAGGGCAGCGATTTATTCACGGTTGCAGACAACTGCTACCACGTCGATCTGCTGGTGGCAATTTAATTAAAACTTATCAACGGATGTTATCTGTGCTGCACTGGCAACACTGGCAACTCCAACACCGTTGGCAAATAGTTACAATTTTTTATCTAGTTATAACTCGACTCTTAGCTTGGCATCAAAGCTTAACGCCTGTTGCACTCGAACAAATTTTTGGAGCAGTCCCTGTCAACACTCGATCGCCAAATTACAACTAATTAATAATCAACAATATGAGTACTCAATTAATTACTAAACTCCCCGCAATTTTAGATGCAGCTAAAATGCCTCAGCATGTCGCCGCCATTATGGACGGCAATGGACGCTGGGCAAAAAAACAGGGCTTGCCGCGAATTGCCGGACACCAGCAAGGTGCCAAAACAGTCAAGTCATTATTACGCTGTTGTAAAGATTGGGGAATTGCTAATTTTACCGTCTATGCTTTCTCCACCGAAAACTGGGGCAGACCAGCAGCAGAAGTTGATTTTTTGATGCGATTATTTGAAGGATTGTTAGATAGCGAACTCGCCCAATTACATCTAGAAGGAGTTAGAATTAGATTTTTAGGCGATCGATCTCAAGTTCCGATTAGTCTCCAAAAAATGATGGATAAGTCGATCGAGACCACT
>NZ_JANLWO010000203.1:0-8592 GCF_031364565.1 Chamaesiphon sp. OTE_20_metabat_361 | reverse complement strand
TCCCTCTAGCATCAACTTCTTGGGTGTGCTTGCCGCGTCTTACCGCTACTGCTTGCAATATGTTCAAGAATGTCCGCCACGCAACATCAAGTATTGATTTAGCTAATCTGGTTCTAGCTAGACCCTTGATATTCAGTTTCTCGAATCCAATCAGATCGTAAGTTGTACATAAATAATGAGCTACAGAATAATGAAAATCTTTGCGTTGACGGGCAACATGCAGATGCAACTTAGCAACTTTATTAGCTTGCTTACCGTAATTAACAGACCCTTTTTCTTGTCTAGCTAACTTGCGTTGTTGACGAGCTAATACCGTTTGAGCCTTACGGTAGAACTGAGGGACAGCAATTGCCTCAGCATCGCTAGTAGTTAAGAACTTTTCTAACCCGACATCAATTCCCACCACAGATTTAATTTCATCAACAGGTAAGGAGACAGGCACCGTGTTATCTTCAAGCGCAAAACTTACATACCACCCATCGGCTTTGCTGACGATTGTTGCTTGCTTAATCACCGAACCTTCTGGGATTGGGCGGTGCAATACAACAGGAATATCACCAATCTTAGACAGCTTCAAATTTTCGCCAAGTAAGTTTGCTCCAGCCTTAGCAGAATTGGCTCTTGGAAAAGTAATCGAACAGATGTCGCCTTGTTTCTTAAATCTAGGTTTACCGCCTCTTTTGCCATTCTTATCTGGTATTAACCACCGTTTCCAAGCCTTGTCCAACCGCATTAAATTTTGCTGTTGGCAGTCAGCATAGATACCTTTATATTCAGGAAATAATGATTTTGTCTGTTTTAAATTGGCAGCTTGCGAGTAGTAATCAACCCTGTTTGGAATCTCACCAATTGGCTCACTTATCAGACTGCATCTATCGACCAAAGAACGAGTGCGGCGCAGGTAGTCTAATCTCTCTCCGAGAGCATAATTCCAATGCCGACGCAGCAACTCACCCCAGTGGCTCAAGGTCGCCTCCTGTTCTTGGTTTGGTTGCAATCGGTACTGGTAAGTGAGTAGCATAGAGCTATTATATCATGCTTAGTGCTATGAGCTATAACAAAGGCTACCGTTGCATATATTCGCTTAATATTCACTTGGTGCTGGTTACAAAGTACCGCAAAAAGGTGATTAATCAAGAGATCCTGAAAAGGTTGCATGAAATCCTTGCCAGCACTTGTGAAAAGTGGAGTAGCAAATTAACCGATTTCAACGGTGAACCAGACCACGTTCACCTAGTTATTGATTTCCCGCCGGATGTGGAGATTAGCAAGCTTGTCAATAATCTCAAGACTGTTTCGAGTCGATTAATTCGTAAGGAGTTTGCTGATGTTGTTAACCGAATTTATAGTAAACCAGTGTTTTGGACTGGAGCTTACTTCGTTGCTAGTTGTGGCGGCGTTACTGTCGAACAAATTAGAAAATATGTCGAAAACCAAGGTGAAATCACAGAGTAATTGTTCGCGCCTCGCCCACCCCTTCATGGTTGAGAGCTGCGCTTGTCAAATTAATCAGGGGTGGGACTCGTAACGCGCGTCCTATCCCCCTCACCGCCAAGTGCTATCGCACTCTGGCGGGAGTACCTCGGAGGTTTAGATGGCTGAGTCTCCGATCGGATGTGTGAGTCGATATAGCTAAAGGATAAAGGGTGCCAAATGTCAGTCTACTCTAGAGGTAAATTCTCGATATCTGCTTGAATGATTTCGGCAGCATGAGGATAACCCTTATAAACAGCTAGATACTTGATGGCTTGGGCGATCGCTTGGAGCAGCAAAGTCGCAAAAGCAACAATAATCATCGTTTTAATCGGAGCGCGGGGCAAACCGTTGGCATCTGAGGAAATTTCCCAAGTGCCCCAATTCCCATTGGGTAAAAGCCCCCAAGATTGCAATACGGGATCTAAGGCGACCCAAATTCCCAAAATACAAAAGGGAATCGTAAATAAGATCGTACCGATAAAATCGACTAAGGCTTGTTGTTTGAGAGTCCAATTGGTATAAAGAAAATCGACCCGCACATTGGCACCGTGTTTGAGAATGTAGGCAAATCCCAAAAAAAACATCATCGAAAATAAATACCACTGCAATTCGATGAGCGCGTTGGAAGATAATTGGATGCCAATTAATCGCCCCACATACCGAGCGACGACATTGTAAAAACCGACTGAGATCGTGAGGATGACCATCCCACCAGTCAGACTGCCGACGAACTCGGTGATTTTATCGATCGCCCGCGAAAAGTTCAACAGGGCGCGCATAGTAGCAGGTGCGATCGGGTTAGACAAAAGTTTCGATATCCTTAAAATGAAGCAGTTTCGCCCCCCGCTCGTCCCAAAGTCCGACGATAGATCGGCAATTTCATCGATCGTCATGGTAGAGCGTGGTTTAACATTAGCTTAGCTCGAATGTAGGTAGATTGCCTAAATCTCGACCTCTGTCCGATCTCTAGTCCGGAAGCGCAAGGAGTCAAAAGTGAAACGGAAACAATTTGTCCGAGCGGCGATCGCCAGTACGGTCTCAGGGGCTGCTCTCGTGTCGTGTCGCGCGCGAAAAAGGTCTTCAGGTGCTGGGACTGGCTTACCGATGATTAACTGGCAAATGGCAACGAGTTGGCCGATCTCGCTCGATACCATCTTTGGTGGTGCCAAAACCTTTGCAGATCGCTTGGCGGCGATTACAGATGGTAGATTCAAGATTACGCCCCGTCCGGCTGGGGAACTCGCTCCGCCACTAGAAGTGCTCAATGTCGTATCTCAAGGAGCCGTGCCCTGCGGTCATACAGCGGCTTATTACTATGTGGGCAAAACACCCGCTGCGGCTTTCGGGACTAGCGTCCCCTTTGGTTTGAACGGTCAACAGCAAAATGCTTGGCTGTATGAGGGCGGGGGTTTAAAATCCTTGCAAGAACTCTATGCACGGAAGTTTGGGGTGATTCAATTTCCGGCGGGTAATACTGGCGGTCAGATGGGGGGCTGGTTTCGGAAGGAAATATCCCAACTGAGCGATCTCCAAGGCTTGAAAATGCGGATTCCTGGCTTGGGCGGGCAAGTGATGGCCAAACTGGGCGTTACGGTACAAACTCTTCCTGGTAGCGAAATTTTTCAAGCCTTACAGACAGGAGCCATCGATGCGGCTGAGTGGGTGGGGCCTTACGATGACGAAAAATTGGGATTGAATAGAGTTGCTGAATATTATTACTATCCAGGCTGGTGGGAGCCAGGGCCGACGCTAGAGCTGCAAATCAACCTCAAGGAATGGCAGAAACTCCCCCCCGCCTACCAAGCCGCCGTTCAAACTGCGGCCTTTGAAGCTAACATGACGATGTTAGCTCGTTACGATGCCCGGAATAATCAAGCTCTCCAACGCTTGATTAAAAATGGTGTGAAGTTGCGCGCTTACAGTCCAGAAATTTTGGCAGCAGCAGAAAAGGCATCGTTTGAGCTGTACGATGATTTCTCTGCTAAAGATGCCGATTTTCAGCGGATTTTTGGGGAATGGAAACAATTTCGCGATCGGATCTATGCCTGGAATAAGATCAATTCCGCCAGTTTCGATCGCTATAGTTATGACAAGTTGAAATCTTAATGTGAGATTATTTACAAAACTGGTTTCGCTGCTAGGCTAACTAGCCAAGTCACCGTCTGTGGAAAAATCATCACGATTAATAACATCGTAAATTGCAACACCACAAACGGTAGCGCACTCTTGTGGATATCGATCGTCTTGAGTTCTGGGGGCGCGACACTTTGGAGATAAAAGAGGGAAAAACCGACAGGTGGTGATATAAAAGCTGTTTGTAAGTTAATGGCCATCACCACCCCAAACCACACCATATCGAGTCCCAATTTCTGGGCGGCGGGGACTAATAGCGGCATCGCAATAAAGCAAATTTCGATGAATTCGAGGAAGACTCCCAGCAGAAAAATCACAATATTACTGACAATCAAAAAAGCGATTTTACCACCGGGTAAATCGACTAATAACTCGGTGATTAATTCTTTGCCACCTAGCGCATCAAAAACTAGGCTAAAAAACGACGAGCAAAACAAAATCATCACCACTACCGTCGATACCACCGCCGTCGAGTGAGCTGCCGTGGTAATCAACTGCCAATTGAGTTTGCGATTGAGAGCTGCCAAGCCACAAGCTCCGACGGCTCCCACCGCCCCTGCTTCAGTCGGAGTGGCAAGGCCAAAGAAAATGCTCCCCAAGACGGCGAAAATCAGCAGCAAGGGTGGTAAAACTGCTTTGAGGCACTTTTTGACCAACGCTTTGCCCTTAATCTGTCGGACGGATAAAGGTAGGGCAGGCGCGAGGTCGGGTTTGAAATAGGCGAGGATCAGCACGTAGGCAGCATAGGAAGCCGATAACATCAGCCCCGGAATTAACGCCCCCAAGAACAAATCGCCCACGGACACGCCCAACTGATCGCTCAATACCAATAACACCAGGCTGGGGGGGATCAACTGGGCGAGGGTGCCCGAAGCGACGATGACTCCAGCGGCTAATTGTTTGTCATAACCATACCGCAGCATCACGGGCAGGGAGAGCGTGCCCATAATAATTACGGTTGCTGCTACCACCCCTGTCGTTGCGGCTAACAGGGTGCCCACCAGGACTACGGCTAAAGCCAATCCCCCGCGCACGGGGCCTAATACAATCCCGATCGTTTCTAACAATTCTTCGGCGATGCCCGATTTTTCTAAGACGGAACCGAGGAAAACAAAAAAGGGAATGGCTAAGAGCGTAAAGTTAGACATCGTACCGAACCAATTATTCGGCAGCAATAACAAACGGCTGGGATCGAAAGCATCCATTAGATAGCCAATCAGCCCAAACACGATCGCGGTACCAGCAAAGGAAAATGATACGGGATAACCAGTCATCAAGATCGCAAAAAAGCCCGCAAACATGGCTATTGCCAGCCATTCAGTATCGATTTCTATCAACTCAAAACCCATATTTTTTCCGATCGCATGTCGATCGCCAGCACCATCGGTCGAGTTTATTGTGTCATAATTCGGTCGCCCCCAACTTATCCCCTCGCGCTCGTCGATAGTGATTAGTTGGGCGAGGATTACGAGAGCGATTATTTTTAGCGGAGATGACAATTAATAATGCAGGAAGATTTAGCTTTATTTGGTTTGTCGCAAATTTTCCCTACAGCAAGCTCAATTAGCTTGTCTAGCTCCCCCGAAAATAATCGCTCTCCTGGATGCCTTTGCCTACAACACTGCCAGCACCGAATTCCGTCCCAAGCAAATTCGACGGCAAAACTGCATCCCACTTCTTGGCTAACCAAAGTAAACAATCTGCACCTATTTGCTCCATTCATCCCATACAGTGCGCGTCACCTGGGCAATCGATCGCTCGCGGATCGCCGCCTCCGCTGGGGAATCTGAGACAAAGACGGCGATCGCTAAATTTTGCCCGTTCGGCAGCGTTACGATTCCCACATCATTGGTTGCCGCCGTCACACCCTTGACTGTCGCCGAAGTTCCTGTTTTGTGCGCCACAACCGTCCCCTTCGGCAACAATCCTCTAATGCGCTGTTTGCCAGTAGTCGTCTCTGTCATCAATCGTCGCAGTAATGCTTGACTAGACGTTGACAGCCCTTTGCCCTCGTGAAAGGTGCGTAATAGCCCGACAGCAGCATCAGGTGTTGCATCGTTACGATACTGCACGGCGGGGTTTTTCCTTAGCTCCTGCTCCGTATTGGCAACAACAATGTCCTTTACGCCAAGACCACGCAAATATTGAGTAACAATCTTTGGCTCACCAACGAGTCGTAACAGCACATCGCAAGCCGTATTATCACTACTAGAAACCATATACTTCAATAGTTCAGTTAGAGTTAGTTCCACTCCGATCGCTTTCTGGTCTAAAATCTGACTGCCCCGAACGACATCGCTTGCCTCGATCCGAATCTTTTGGTCTAGCTTGAGTTTACCTCGATCTACTCGATCCAGCACAGCCATCGCGATTGGGAATTTGTAAACGCTTTGCATCGGGAATCGCTGATTTCCATTCAGGGAGACTGACTCTCCAGTTTCTAGCACTGTAGCTGTAACCCCCATACGACCTTGAGCAGTCTTAGAAATTTGTTCGATTCGACCGCGTAATTTGTTGCGGCGATCGGTATTAGATGTTGTAATCTCGTTGGGGTTATTTGGGGAATCTTGCCTGCTATTGGTGGAGTTAGTACTGGTGCAACCAACAGTCAGTAAAAACAAGCAAAATGTGCAAAACCAAGCTTTTTTAAGCATCACGAGTATCAGATAAACTTTAATCGCAAATATTCATTGGGGCAATCCAATCAAAAAAGTTATAGGGATACTTATAAAACGAATTACTCGATTCGTTCTCATCCTTAATTTGGTAGGGTCATCGAATTGAATTATGTGAAGCATTAGTCAATAACCAACACTCTAATTTTCATATTCTAACCGATCGATCGTGGGATTTAACACATCGATTTTCCTGTAGCCTGCTCCTAAAATTGTTTTTCCATAAAACTCAATTTGGGCGACCTGCCAAGGCAGCGCTTCGCTATCGCTTTTTCACTTTTGAGATCCACCCCTGATAAGCATCCAAAATCTCTGAATAGGGAACCGAACTTTCAAATACTAGTTCCGATAATGACGGCGAACAGCGATCTGGAAACAGTTGATGTAGCGTTGTTGCAAGTTGTTCTCTGAGCACAAATTCGATGAATAATCCAGAGGATGAGGGGAAGGAGTAATCGCCTAATTCTACTAAAGCATGAGCATCCGCTTGGCGGCGGAGCGTAAACTGGGCGATCGCCTCTGCCCAATCGTCAGCATACTCATCTAACAACTCGTCTAGAATCGCCACGTCTTCTAGTGCAGCGTTGCAACCTTGACCGATCGAGGGTGACACCGAATGAGCGGCATCGCCAATAATCAGTACACTATCGCCATGATGGTAGCGATTACAGCGAATGGTTAAAATCCGAGATGGCGATCGCACCAGAAATGCCTCTGCTTCGGAAGCAGGCATCATTTGACCTACCTCTGGGAAACGCTTGTGGAAAAATTGTTGGACTTGTTCTGGGGTCGAAAGGTTGGCAACCTCCTGGTTGAGTCGAGGGAATAAAATCACACCGCTCATGCTGCCGTCAGGTTGATGGAGCAGCACTACAAACGTCCCGTCATCGCTGCGCCAAGAATGAATTTTGCCTAATTCTAGATTGAAGTCTAACGCTCGATCTGGGCGAGGCAAAATAATCGATCTATAGTCGGTCGGGACGTATTTTTGCTCGAACTCAAACAGTTCGGTGTTAAGAAAATAGGATCTCACTACCGAACGTGCGCCGTCTGCACCAATTAATAAATCGTAGTCCACAGTCAGATCGGTGGCTGTTGGATCTATGTTTTGAAAAGTAATCGTCTTGGCGGCAAAATCCACTGCGGTGCAGGCTCGATCGAAATGCAGGTTGAGTCGGCTATTATCGTACTGTTCGGTCAACTTCTCCAACAATGTGATGACTAAGTTGGTGCGATCGAGTGTTACCAGTGGCTTCTTTCGGGATTTCACTCGTGTTTTGCCGTTCTGTTGATGAAAAATGGTGCCGCTCATTTCCAAACCGATCGCTCTGACGGCTGTTTCCAGTCCCGCAATCAGACCCAATGCCTTCATTCCGCGTTCGGTTAAAGAGATGGGGAAGGTTCTGGCATTGGAAAATTCGATGATGCGCGGATCGCTGAGGCGATCGTAGAGATCGACTTGATATCGATCGCCTCGACGCAACAGATAGTGAGCCAGCAGTACACCACTAGCTCCAGCACCCACGATTGCCACTTTTTTAACCATACTTGCTCCTAACTTGCTCAAAGATCGCATTTTTCTAGCTGTTCGGTGGTCAGAATTGTCGCTGAATCGATTACTTACTGCGAGCGCGGCTACTTGTACTGTTGGCGAAGCCTCGCCCTTTGCGATACGTAGCCGAAGTACGCCAACGAGACGGATGAGAATCGATCGATATTAGTAGATAAGTCAATCTTTCCAGTCTACCGTTGGAAATACTCTATTTCATTTGGCTTATGCTTGGATGAGATTGGGCTAACTGTTCTAGTAGTGTTGCGGCGATCGATGGTGCATCGTATTCACTAATTTTTCTTTGCAAGTCTTGAGCGCGATCCTTATAACTACGATCGTTTAATATCTTGCCGACAGCCGATCGAATCTGCTCTGGAGTTGGCTGGTCGGTTTTGAGATCGATTCCTGCACCCAACCAGTCGATCCGAGCACAAATTTCTGGCTTATCTTCAGACTTCCCCGCGCCGATTACTGGTACGCCATTTGCTAGAGACATTTGTACGCCATTAAAGCCGCCATTGGTAATCATCACATCGACATGAGGTAATAGTTGAGAATGGGGAATGAACGATGCAATGCGAGCATTGGCAGGAATCCCATCGGGCAGAATACTCTCAAGCGATCGATCGAAGACAGTCGCCACGACTAAGACGTTTTCTGATGCCAATGCTTGAAGTGTGGGCACGATTAATCGTTCTGGATCGGTCGTAATCGTCCCTTGGGTCACATGCACCACAGGGAGATCTCCATTCAGAT